>NZ_JBGTHY010000280.1:0-27824 GCF_041745955.1 Pricia sp. | reverse complement strand
GGCGTACTTTACAGCGGGAATGTTGAAGGGGAAGGGGTTTGTTCTTTCCGATGCTATGCTTAGGGATGCGAGGTAGGACATTGCGAATTGTCTCTTTTAGACCTATTTTAAATCAGATTGAATGACTTTGAGATATCGTTGAATCCTTGCCTGAAAGTAACGATTCTAAATTTAAAGGATATCAAATGAGAAAAAACTAGGCACGCGCCGTGCAGGATTTGGTAAACACAAAACCAAAGCCGATAAAGAGCATCAAATGAAACGGAAAGAGTCCGAAATCGTTGAGGGGAATGGCGCTGTACATTCCGAATAGGAAATAGACCATCAACAAGGCCTCTAAAATCATGTTCGGCGACAGTTTTTTAGCGAGGTATTTATTGCCTTTCCAACTATCGGTAATATTGTCGAGGTTGAATTTAGGGGTACGAACGAATTCGCTGCGCTTTCCCCAATGACCTTCTAGCACGGCGATGGAGTTGTGCAAAGAGAAACCCAAGGCGACGGAGAAGAAGGTGAAGAAAATCTTGATATAATCCACAAAATTATCAAAGCTGCTGCCCTGTATGCTCTTGTAGGTAAACCAATAGCAGACGAACAGAATAATCGTACTTAGCACAAAGAAGCTAAGCAGCGAAAACACAATATCGAACTGGGGATACAGAGCCTTAATGTACATGGCCGGAATGCTCAACAACGACACAAGAAAAACACAAAGGAACATCGAACTGTTCAACAAATGCATCACCCCATGAAACTTGGTCTTAAAGGAAATGTTCTTGGCCGTAACCACGCTCATGACCGATTTTCGGAAGTTTTCGGCCCCGCCCTTGTTCCAACGGAATTGCTGCGAACGGGCGGCACTGATGACCACGGGCAGCTCGGCGGGCGTCTCCACATCCTCCAAATACTTGAACTTCCAATCTTTCAATTGGGCGCGATAGCTGAGGTCAAGGTCTTCGGTAAGTGTATCGCCCTCCCAGTTGCCGGCATCGAGAATACACTGTTTGCGCCAGATACCTGCGGTACCGTTGAAGTTAATAAAGTGGCCTTTGGCGTTGCGGCCGACCTGTTCCAAAGTGAAATGCGCATCAAGGGCAAACGCCTGGATACGGGTCAAGGTGGAATAATCCCTGTTAATATGGCCCCATCGGGTCTGTACGACACCGATTTCGGGGTCTTTGAAATAGATGACCGTTTTTTTCAACCAATCGCTGTCGGGCAAAAAATCGGCGTCGAAAATGGCAACGAATTCCCCTTTAGCAGTTTCGAGGCCTTCCTTTAGGGCGCCTGCCTTATAACCTTGGCGGTTTTCACGGCGAATGTGCTGAATATCAAGTCCGGTTTCCTGAAGTTCGCGGACCCATTTTGCGGTATCTACGACGGATTCGTCGGTGGAGTCGTCCAAAACCTGGATTTCGAGCTTGCTTTTAGGATATTCTATTTTGGCAATGTTTTCCAGCAAACGTTGCATCACATATTCCTCATTATAAACAGGAAGTTGAATGGTAACAAACGGAATTTCCTTAGGGTCGAGAAGATTGAATTTCGGGGCGGTCTGATTTATGCGTTTATAGCCTAAGTAGTTGACCAGGAGGTTCAGCTGGGCCAAACTATAGAAGAATATCAACAGCAAGGCAATGCTGTAAATGGCGAGAATGATATACGAAATGATTAATCCCATTTTATCTGATACTGTATTTGAAAATCCAACCTAATATTTTTATGCCCGCAAAGATACTACCTTTTACCGTACCTGACACTTTCGAGACTCCTATTCTTTTTTTGTAACGCACTGGAACTTCGACGTATGTCAATTTTTTTTTGATGGCCTTTAGCTGCATTTCCACGGTCCAACCATAGGTTTTGTCCTCCATTTCAAGTGTTAACAACTTGTCATATCGTATGGCCCTAAACGGACCGAGATCGGTAAATGTCGCCCCGAAAAACAATTTCATCAACGAAGTGGCCAGCCAATTACCGAAAATTTGCTGCGGCGTCATGCTGCCTTCCTCCCTGAGGTGCTTTACCCGCGCGCCGATCACAAAATCTTTTCCGTCGTTCAAGATGGGGGCCACCACCTTGTCGAGCTCCTCCGGATAATCGGAATAGTCTCCATCGATAAATACGACAATATCGGGTGCTTTGGATTGCCGGGCTACATAGTCCATTCCCTTCAGACAGGCATACCCGTAGCCTTTTCTTTCTTCGGTCAATACGGTAGCTCCCGCCGACAGGGCATTTTCTGAAGTCTTGTCCGAAGAGTTATTGTTAACAACTATTATTTCGGAAACGGTACCTGGTAGCTCATTGACTACTTCGGCAATGGAATCGGCCTCGTTAAATGCGGGAATGATGACTTTAATGTCGGGTTCACTGGTGAATGCTGCGGTCATTACCTAAGGTCTGATACATTGTTTTCTTTTGTAAAACTACTGAAACTGTACCACTCCTTGATTTTTTTGCCATTCGTATATTTTTCTGCGGATGCCAGCTTTTCATTTTTGTATTTCAGGCAATATCCATTTTTTTCGCCGTTTTTTAATTGGCATTTGTGGTCTATTTTTCCTTGGGCGTCGAAGAATAGCCACCAATCGTTCATTTTGCCGTTCTTATAATGTCCCTCTTGTAACGGTTTGCTGTTAACGGTATAAAATTTCCAATAATCGACACGCCGATTGCTCTGGTAATGCCCTTCTTCGGATACTTTCCCGTTGGGATGGTAATACTTCCAATAGGCGGTCTTTGCGTTATTTTTCAGCCAGCCTTCGGATTTTAGTTTTCCGGTCGGATAATAGTCCCGTTGGTACTCGCCGTTTTCTTCGGATGGATTTCCGAGGAAAAGGAAGAGCGTCACCATGAAAAATAGTTTGGGGAACATTTTTTAGATTTTTCGAAGTTTAGACGGATACTAAGTTTAGTCGCATAAAAGGATGCTTGCTTACTCATTTCACTTCCTATTTACCAAAGTCATCAAATCGACATCGTTGCCCAACAAAATAGCATTACCGTCAATACGCCCTTCCAAGGGACCGTTTTCGAGCTTCAGTACCCCACGCGGACAAACCGCCGAGCAGATTCCGCAGCCCACACAGCTCGAGCGTACAATATTTTCTCCTTTCTGCGCGTAGGCACGAACGTCGATACCCATTTCGCAATAGGTGGAGCAATTACCGCAAGAGATACACTGCCCGCCATTGGTAGTGATCCGGAATTTGGAGAGCATCCGCTGCTGAAAGCCTAGAATAGCGGCCATAGGGCAGCCGAAACGGCACCAGACCCGGTTACCGAAAATGGGGTAGAAGCCGACCCCGATTACCCCACTGAACACGGCGCCGATCAAAAAGCCATAGGTCTTGTTCAGTTGATAGGCGTCGAAAAAAAAGAGCTTACCGGGACTGCTAAAATAGGTGAAGAGCAGAATGCCGATGACCACCACGAAGTAGCCGATGGCCCCGTACTTGGCATCTTTAGCCAGTTCTTGGCGTCTGAAAAGCATGGCCCAGACAAATATCAGGGTCAATACGATAATGACGCCCCAAACAAAAAATTCTTTGGAAACCAGGGAATTGTCATATTGCTTGATGTCAGCACCTTTTTCTACAACAAAAGAGGTTCCGTTGGTCGCTGTAAGGGCGGCATTTTGACCCTCCTCAATACGCTTGAGCACCGCTTGGTTTTCCGCTTGTGAAACCACCCCGTATTTGATGGATATGCCATCTGTTTTTTCGATGATCGGAGGGTTTCCGGAAGCTTCCTTATGAAGAAATAGAACGCTGCTTGCCCCGGCTTCCTGTGCCGCCAAGATGCGTTCGCCGATCGGGTTCCCGTCCGGTGCGCTGATGACCACCATTTTGTTGTCGAGATTGCTCCATTTTGAAATGGATTCCGATTCGTTACCCCTTAAATACGAGAATACCACTGCAGTGGTCATCACGGTGACGAAGACCACAACACTGTGTACCACCCAACGCTCCACCTTCCAGGCGGACTGACGCTTGTCGCTCAAATGCCGAAAGGGATCCCCGGCCGTTTCCGCCAGCCCCCCGCAACCACAGACCCAGCTGCAGTACCAGCGTTTTCCGAATTTATAGGTGAGAATGGGGGTGATGACAAAAATGGATAGTACACCAAAAATGAGCATGATAAGGCCGATGTTGCCTGCACCTAAAAATTCGTTGATCTTATAGCCTGCGAACAGGTCGTAGTTGAGTGGCCAGACATTTTTAAGGTCGTAGTACGGTTGGTTCAGGCGGACCAATATCTCGGGAATGATAAAGGCAAAGCTCAACTGGAAGAACATGACCGATATGGTGCGGAGAACTTCATAGCGGTTGTGCCGGTATTTCCACATAAATTTGATGCCAAAGACCAAGATGGCCAAGGTATACAAAGTACCGTAAAGAAACCACTGGCTGGCGGGATTGCCGCTCAAAAATTTGCTTAACGGGTCGAACAAGGCAACGACCCCTTGATTGTCGCCGTCTTTCACCAGACCGAGATATTGGGGAAACCAGTATAGCGCGACATAAAAAAGCGTCATGACGATACCCAGCACCCAACCCCAAAGACCCCTCGATGAAATGGATTTAAAGTAAACGCCATCGTTCTTGATGCCCTCGTGTTTACTCAGATACGCCGCTTTTGCAAACCAGATAGTGCCTACCGCTATAGAAACTAGGGAAACCGTCAGCAAAATCGCCTTGTTCGGGAGATCGATGTTGAACAACGCCAGAAAAAGTATGGCCAAGCCCGCAAGGCCGATAAAGGTGGCCATCTTTTGTTGGGTTCCCAAGGCTTTTGGCGGTTCGCCGGTGAGGGACATGTTGTTGCTCGTGGGGTTCATGCTTTTTTTCTTTTTACAGGCTGTTGGTGTATTTGGAAATATATCTTTTTAAACTCCTAAACTCCTAAACTCCTAAACTCAATATCCGTTTCCAACTTCGTTTCTTGGGTTTGATATTCGTATCGAACTCCGCATTGAATTGGCTCACGATTTCCGTTTCGTATGTGTCGTAAAATTCAGGGTCGAAATTGGCATCCCTGAGATATTCCATTATATAATGGACATCCCGCTCTTCGGTCAGCCAACGGTCCATAATTTCATGCCGTAATCGGATACCAAAAGTGTTGATACCTAAAAATTTCATGTTATCCTTACGATAGGCGATCGTGATGCATTTGGTGTCGTCGTCATGTTTCCAATGGAAATGATTTTCGTACTCCTTTTTCCTTTCCTCGGAAAACACCCATCCGTAGGTCTGATATTCGATATCGAAAAACTTAGCGCTGTTGAACCAGTGACCGGGATTATAATCGAACGGATTACCGCAAACCGTTTGCGCCAGGGCCTCGCCCATCATTCTTCCGGTATACCAAACCGCTTCTACTGGAGGGCGGTTGCCGATGGGATGCCGTTGCTGGGCACAATCCCCGATGGCATACACATCCTTGACATTGGTCTCCAACCTGCGGTTGACCAGCACGCCTCTGTCGGTTTCGATACCGCTATCCTTTAAAAAAAGGATATTCGGTTTGACGCCTGTAGTGATGCCAACGACTTTACAGGGACTTTCTTCCCCGGTTTCCTTTACTGAAACGGCATGCACCTTTCCCTCATCATCGCTTAAAATCCTGTCGAGATTGGTATTGTGTAGAAGGTCTACCCCATGAGATTTGATGTGACGGGAAATCATTTCCGCTTCCCCGTTGGGCAGAACATTGGTCCAAAACGCATCCTCACGAACCAATATACTGACCGCAATGCCCCGGGTACGCAGCATTTCCGCCATTTCGACACCGATGAGTCCTCCGCCAACGATTACCGCTTTGGGGCAAACCTTGTTGTTCGGGGCATTTTTTTCGAGTTTATCGAGATCTTGTTTAGAAATCAGTCCCTGAACGCCATCCAGTTCTAGGCCTTCCCAGCCAAAGGTGTTGGTCACGGAACCGGTGGCGATGATCAATTTGTCATACTTTAGGGTATCCCCTTCTGAAAAATGAAGGGTTTTGGCCTCGGTATCTATACGTTCAACGTAGGCTTTTTTTAGTTCCAGACGATTTTTCTCCCAGAACCAATGTTCATAAGGTTCGATATCCGTCCACCGCATATGTCCCATATAGACGTACATGAGGGCGGTACGGGAAAAGAAATGATCAGTCTCTGCGGAAATCAGGGTAATACTATTATCGGAAAGTTTTCGAATATGCCTGGCCGCCGTAACCCCGGCGATGCCGTTACCGATAATGACTATGTGTTCCATACATTTATTGGGTAGATGGTTTTCTGTCGAAAATAAAGGTAATAACTTAATTATTGGAATCAATTTAGAACCGATATAAATATCAGCATACTTTGTATGTAATGCCAACGCATTTCGACCTATGCCTTTGTACAACCTTCACACATCGATTGTAATGACAAAAAATATACTCGTATTCGGCGTTCTTTTTCTTACTATCACTTCAGGGTTGAAAG
The DNA here is from genome assembly GCF_041745955.1 of Pricia sp. Classification (NCBI taxonomy): domain Bacteria; kingdom Pseudomonadati; phylum Bacteroidota; class Flavobacteriia; order Flavobacteriales; family Flavobacteriaceae; genus Pricia; species Pricia sp. The sequence continues at coordinate 21,349 of NZ_JBGTHY010000280.1, read as the reverse complement.
CCCAGAATACCTCGGATTTCTTTTCGAAGACGGATGGTTTTTTAAAGGAATATGTAAAGGATGGCCTTGTCGATTATAAAGCTATCCATGAAAACCCCGATGCATTGAACGAATTGGTGCAAATGGCCCAAAGGCTATCCGTTTCCAAGGATAAGACCGAGGAGTATCAGGCTTTTTGGATCAACGGATACAACCTGATGGTGATCAAGGGCATCGTGGACAACTATCCCATTACATCACCCATGGATATCGGCGGCTTCTTCGATAGGGAAAAACGAACCATTGGCGGGAAGGAAATTACTTTGAACGATATAGAGAACGAACTGTTACGCAGCAATTTCCCAGATGAACCCCGTTTCCATTTTGTACTGGTCTGCGGGGCCTTGGGCTGTCCGCCGATCATTGCCCAGGCCTATATGCCAGCGACTTTGGATGCGCAGTTGGAAAAACAGACCAAAAAGGCCTTGAACGATCCTCAGTTCATCCGAGTTGAGAAAAATAAAGTAAAGGTTTCCCAGATTTTCGAGTGGTACGAAAAGGATTTTACCCAAGACGGTCAAAGTATAGCGGATTTCATTAACAAATGCCGCACCGAAAAGCTTCCTGATGGGGCGAAAGTGTCCTACTATGCGTATGACTGGACTTTGAACGGGATTAAATAGTACACCTCCTCCCCAATTAAAACGACCTCTATGACAACCATCCGAAGAATTATCGTACTGCCGGTATTCCTTTTGGTATCCTTTATGGCATATTCCCAAGACGAATCCGACGGGGAAGGCGCAAAACAGACCAGCAACGTACAAACCTACACCCCGTCGAAATTGCTGAACAAAGGCCAATGGGACATCAAATTTTTCAACGGGCTCTACACCGAGACCCGACAGACCGAAGACGGAAGCACGGCACGGGAAATACCGAGACAGACTTTTTTCACGAACACTACCGAGATGTATACAGGTGTAAGCGAAAACTCCAGAATTAATGTCGGCTTAATATTTCAGGTACGGGCGAATACATACGGCGGCGCAAAAGCCTTAAACGCATTTAGTTTTGAGGATAATGAGACCGATGCCCGTAGCGGATTAACGACCATCGCCCCATCGATTCGGGTACAGCCCTTCGCGAACGTCGGAAACTTTTCGTTCACCAGTTCGGTGTTCTTTCCCGTTTTTAACGATGTGCCCAACGCGCCGTATCTCGACAAACGCAGTATTTTTTGGGAAACCAAGTTCTTTTACGACAAGACTTTTGGCGACGGTGACTGGCAGTTGTTTACCGAAGCGGATCTCGGCTTCAATTTCGGTGAAAAAAGGGCGGTTGCCGATGCCACGACCGAAAATATTGGCGAACGTTTTGCGAACAACAGCTTCGTGTTGCCGTTGAGCGTGTTCTTAAGCTATTTTCCATCGATTAAATCAACGGTTTTCGTCAATGTGCAGCAATCCTTTTTTATAGGATATGACAATCCCGATGCTGGTGGAAACAATTTCTCCCAAAATTATACCGCCTTGGGTCTCGGCGGAAAATACCAATTAACGGATGCCCTGAACATCGAAGTGTCCTATAACAATTTTGTGCGCGGGAGCAGTTTTCAAGGGCTGGGGCAAACCTTTAGTTTGGGGTTGAGGGCGTTGTTTTAGGATAGGCAAAATCAGCAATTATACGTTTTGAAGCAAGCATGAAACCTACGGATTAATCGATTCGCCTGTTTTGTGTAGTTTGAACACGGACCTGCCTGCCGGATGGTTTCCACCAATTGGAACAAATCATTACTGTGAAACATTGAATTCAAAAATTGTCTTTTGATAGTCATATTCCTTTTTCATGTAAACCTTCAATACGGAAAAGCGTTTTCCGAGTCGCGACCCGGCGGTAAGAAATTATCCAATTTTTCAAATCATATGATAGTAATATTGCAATATTACTATCATCAAATATTCCGATAAGGATTTTTACTGGTATATAGGTTTTTGGGAAGTTGATTTTTTTTGCTAAGGTACCGTAGACTAAAAACCTTATCTTAGGATTCGAAAACTAAAATTGGCAAACGCCTTTTTTATGGTGTAAATCAAAAGAACATGAAAATGAAAAAACTCAAAAAGGAAGACATCAAACAGGAAGTATTCGATCTGTACGACGATTATGCGCACAACAGGGTCAATAGAAGGTTGTTTCTAGACAAACTATCCACGTACGCGGTCGGCGGGATTACCGTCGGATCCCTGCTAAGCTTTATTTCCCCCGATTACGTCAAAAAAATCCAGATCAAACAAGAAGATCCCCGGTTGACTACGGAATACATTACCTATAAATCCCCAAAAGGTGGCGGGGAGATAAAGGCCCTTTTATCAAAACCCGCCGATGCCAAGGGAAAGCTGCCGGGCATCGTGGTGGTTCATGAAAACCGTGGCCTGAATCCGCATATCGAGGATGTAGCCCGTCGGGCCGCCTTGGCCGGATTCGTCACTTTGGCCCCGGACGCGCTGACCCCGCTTGGCGGCTATCCGGGTAACGATGATGATGGACGGGAACTGCAAAGCCAACGGGATCGTGACGAAATGCTCGAAGATTTTATCGCCGGCTACGAGTACCTTGCCAAGGCCTCGGATTGCACCGGAAAAGTAGGGGTGGTCGGCTTCTGTTTCGGGGGATGGATCTCTAACATGATGGCGGTACGGATTCCCGATCTGGCCGCCGCCGTTCCTTTTTACGGCGGGCAGCCCACGGAGGATATCGACAAGATCAATGCCCCACTTTTACTACAGTATGCCGGATTGGATGAACGGGTCAACGCCGGATGGCCCGCCTACGAAGAAGCTTTAAAGAAATATGGCACTGAATATAAGGCCCACATGTATGCAAACGTAAACCACGGGTTCCATAACGATACCACACCGCGCTATGACCGGGAAGCCGCCGAACTGGCCTGGCAACGGACCATTGATTTTTTCAAGGAAAACTTGATGTAGGGCCATCAAATACTTCGTGTAACACATTGTTTGTTTCAAAACCCCTACTTTAGTGACCAAAAAGCATATATGCGCGTATTCGGACTTTTCATTATACTGCTATTACCGTTCTCCGGGTACGGTCAGGGTATGGAAAAAATCAACGGCGTAAGCTTTGTAGCCTCCCGTGAGAAAATCGCCCAAGAGCATGTACTAGAGGTGGTCGAATTACATGCCAATCATGCGGCGGTTATGCCCTTTGGTTTTATAAAGGATATCAATTCCCCCGAAATCATCTTCAATACCGACCGACAATGGTTTGGCGAGACCAAAGAAGGGGCGATGCAATACATCGAACTTTTGCATGAAAACGGCATCAAGACCATGGTCAAGCCCCAGATATGGATATGGAAGGGCGAGTTCACGGGCACCCTGAAAATGGCTTCGGAGGCGGATTGGAAAATCTTGGAGAATTCCTACGCTAACTTTATCATTACCTACGCCGAAATGGCGCAGGAGGCCGGTTCGGAGCTGTTCTGTATCGGCACCGAACTGGAGCAGTTCGTACTCATGCGTCCTGAATATTGGCAAAGGCTCATTGCAAAAATACGGAAGGTCTACACCGGAAAATTGACCTATGCCGCCAATTGGGACGAATATTCCCGGGTCCCCTTTTGGCAAGATCTGGATTATATCGGTATCGATGCCTATTTTCCGTTATCCGAAGAAAAAACGCCTACGGTAGAACAGTTGAAAGCCGGTTGGCAAAAGCAAAAGCAAAACATCAAATCACTGATCGGTACCTGTTCAAAGCCCGTGCTCTTTACCGAATTTGGCTACCGTAGCACGGACCAGACTGCTTGGAAACCTTGGCTGGTCGATCGTCATGAAGAACCCGTAAACCTGATAGCCCAAGCGAACGCCACACAGGCAATTCTCGAAGAATTCTGGCCCGAAGATTGGTTCGCCGGGGGCTATGTCTGGAAATGGTTTGTCGACCACAAAAACTCCGGCGGCGAAAAAGACAATCGCTTTACGCCGCAGAACAAGCCTGCGGAGGGGGTGTTGCGGGAGTTTTATAAGGCATATTAAACCCTTGTTCGGCGTGCGCTATACACTGCTATACTTGTTGCCACTAGTAACGAAATAGATACTAACGACTATCAGGTCGATACCTGTTCAAAAAGGTAAATTTTAGTATTGACACCATGAATAGGCCATCGCTAAGTATATGCTTTTTATGAAAATCGTCAACACCGTTGTCGAAATCTGTTGACCAAAAAAATAACCCAATTCGCTTAAAATGAAGACCTGGCTTAAAAAAATAGAATTGGAAGGCGAAAAAGTGAAATTGGTCCCATTAGGGAAAGCTCATAAAGACGGACTTTTAAATGCGGCCGCCGACGGAAAATTGTGGGAATTGTGGTTCACTTCGGTACCATCCGCAGCAACTATCGATACTTACATCGAACAGGCTTTAAACCAAAAGCAAAACGGCTCTGAATTCCCCTTTGTGGTGTTGGACAAGAACAGTGGGGATATCATCGGGTCGACCCGATATTACAATGTACAGCCAGAACATCGGCGACTGGAAATAGGATATACCTGGTATGCGAGAAAATACCAACGGACCGGGGCCAACACAGAGTGCAAATACCTATTGCTAAAATATGCGTTCGAAGATCTGAACTGCATTGCGGTACAATTTCTGACCAATTGGCATAATTTGCGTTCGCGGGCGGCAATTACCCGGCTTGGGGCGAAACAAGATGGGGTATTGCGAAATCACAGATTGAATGCCGACGGAAGTTGCAGGGATAGTGTTGTTTTTTCGATAACCGTACAGGAATGGGCCGGAGTTAAAAAATCACTGGAGTACGAGATGGTAAAGTACAATTGTTAAATAAAACCTCGTTACGAGCAAGAAACAATCAAACCTATAGGATTATTTCAAGGAATTGATCGCCGACAAACCGGTCAAATCAAAAAAGCATATTATTGGATATCAAAAATCTAAATCGTTGATATGAAAAACATACACCTTTTAGCCCTATTGGTAATAGCCGCCTGCTCCACCGACAAGCACGATTTTGAAGGGACCCTTCACGATGCATTGGCCGGCGAAGAGCCCGTACGGGATAATGTGATTGCCTGTGCCGCGAGCAACGAGAACGACGATTTGGTAAACCTTTGGGCCGAGGTCGGATTTTGATTAAAATTTCGGACGTATGAGCGCAAGACTTGGCATCCTCCTTGTATTGCTTTTGTCTTTCACGATCGCAACCGCGCAGCAAAATGTGGTCACCGATGTAAAGATCCAGGGCACAAAACGGACGAAAACCGCGTTTCTGAAAAATGTGATCACCCTGAAACCGGGTATGCCGCTTGATTCCCTTTTGATGGACGAGGATATGACCCGCCTAAAACGCCTGCCCTCTATTTCACATGCCTATTACCAGATTTTCGCTTCCAGTGACGGCGGCCATAATGTGTATTACAACGTCGAGGAAAATTATACTTTGATACCCTATGCGAACCTTTTCTCTTCTTCAAACGACGATTTCGCCTTTCGTATCGGGCTACAGGAATTCAATCTTTTTGGTAGGAACATTACCCTCGGCGGCTTCTATCAGTACGATGTTTTCAACTCTTTCGGAATCGGTGTAAGGGCGCCCTATCTTTTTGGACCTAAGATTGGATTGGCAATCAATTACAACAACTTTACCACCCAAGAACCGGTCTTTTTTGAAGACACGACCGCCGATTATCGGTACAACAACCGGGGATTTGAGGTCATGGGTCTCTATGAACTCGATTTCAAGAACCGCATCGAACTGGGCGGAAGCCTGTTCACCGAAGTTTACGAGTACCTTTTTGGGGCTACGAGTGCCGATGTGCCACAAAGCCTTGAAGTGGATAAACATCTGATCAAGTTCATTTATAATTTTGATAATATCCGCTACTATTATCAGTATCTAGAGGGGTTTCGAAGCTCGCTGAATTTGCAATATGTAGGTAGCTCGGACGAAACCCTGCCCGAGTTCGTCATCGGTTTCAACGATTTTGTCTATTTCCGGAGGATGGGCGCAAAGGGCAACTGGGCCAGCCGCCTTCGGTTGGGAATGGCCAGTAATATCGACACCCCCTTTGCGCCGTTTACCGTAGATAATAATTTGAATATAAGAGGCGTGGGCAATACGATAGACAGGGGCACGGGAGCCATAGTATTAAATACCGAATACCGCTATACCTTGATCGACAAAGACTGGTTCGTTTTACAGGGCAACGTTTTCGTCGATGGCGGCTCATGGCGAAATCCCGGTGGCGACTTCAGCGATTTCGGGGATAATCAGAACATCCGTATCTATCCCGGTATCGGCCTACGCTTGATGCACAAGCGTATCTTCAATGCTGTGTTCCGTATCGATTATGGCTATGGGATTACGAAAGATGCTTCGCGAGGTATCGTTTTTGGAATCGGGCAGTATTTTTAGGATATCGTTACCGGTAATACGCCAAGACCGCTTTGCTTTTAGAACCAAGAACCAAGACTGATTTTTTGTACATTTCTTTAAACCTTAAATTTTCAGCTGCAACCTTTTTCAGGCCAGCAACGGGAAACTTAGCCTTCATTCTTCGATTACCATCACATCTTCAGTCTCTATCCTTGAAAGCTCTTTCAATTCCCCAGCTCCATAAAGTTCGGGCAGTTCGTTTAAGGGAGTGCCGATGGGTGCCTCATAATTGATATAATCCTGAAAGCGTATACCGCCTACCGATCTTGGGTTATAGGCACTTCGAAACCGTACCCCGCCGTCGTTGGTCTCGTAGCTATAGGCCAGATAATCGACCGTGTCCGTATCGGTATGTATCCAATACCTGAATGTATCATCGTGATCCGTACCGCCATCTTCTTGATCAAAAGTCACCGAAAGAACCTCATAATCCTGATTTTTGATGGTGGTTCGCCCCTCGTAGGACTTTTTCACCGCAGCGTCGTTCAGTTTATGGGGCAGCGTAGCGAAATAGACGACCGAATTCAAGGCCTCTGTATATTTGGCAATATCTTTGGCCGATAGCTCGGTTTTTGCGCTGTTTATGGTGCGGGTGAGGCTTCCGTTTTCGAGTACATCGCGGATTTCTTCACCATTTTTTTGGCTGGTTACCGTGTAGGTGTAGCTTCCTCCCTTGTTATGAAAAGTGTAGTTCTTGTCCCTGAACTGAAATCCGTAATGTGCGGTTTCGTATAGTTCGCCTCCGTGCGCCGCGATGGTCTTTACGACCAAGCTGTCGGCTTTGTCCATCTTCGCTGCCTTGAGCGGGGCATCCACTTTTTGGGATGTGACCTCCTTTTCTTCTGCGGAAACAGTATCCTTTTTCTTTTCGGCGGTACAGGAAGACAAGCATAGAAGCACCGTCAGGCATACCATGGAAATGCAATTTTTCATATCGGCTTAGCTTTTGATTCAATGGGATGGGATTGTTGACTACCTCGTTAACTAAATTCTGGCAGCGAGTGCAAAATTACGCAAGGGTTCTTTAATTTTGCAGGGAAACCGTCCTCTTTTAGGCATTGTTTTTGATTTTTGGATTGAAATTTCCTTTTTGAATGAATCTTTATTCTTTTTATCGAATCCGTAAGTGGGGCACCCTACTAGTGTTTTTTGGGATGTCGGTAGTTTGCCCTGCCCAAGATTCATTACAGACCGTTGTAGCCGAAAAAGGGGATGGTATCCTATCCCTTCTGCGGAAACAAGGGGTCGATCCCTATGCGAACTACGAGAATTTTATCGCCATGAACGCGGACAATCTCCGCGATAGCATCCACCTGTATGCGGGGCGCAAGTATCGCATTCCTCAAGCGGACCTCGATACCGTTACCGTAGTAGATTCCATCCAAAGAAAAACATCCGAATTCAAAAAAATAGAAAGTAGGGAAATTCCTATTTTGGGAAAGAAGCATTCTACAGTAATCATCAAGAGTAATCGCCTAGCGGGTACCGTCTATTATTTGATTTCGGGCCACGGCGGTCCCGATCCGGGTGCCATGGGCCAATATGCCGGCAAGACTATCGCCGAAGACGAGTATGCTTACGATATTACCATACGTCTGGCAAGGGAGCTGATTTCCCACGGGGCCATGGTGTATGTGATTATCCGTGACGAAAACGATGGTATCCGCGATGAGCGCATTCTCGAAATCGACCGTGATGAGGTTGCGTATTTGAACAAGGCCATCCCCCTGAACCAGGTAAAACGTTTGAAACAGCGGGTTGACATTGTGAACGGGCTATACGAAAGACATCGGGGCATGTACCAAAGGCTAATCGTGACCCATATCGATAGTCGTAGTGTGGGGCAGAATATCGATGTGTTTTTCTACCACCACGAAAAGAGCAAAAACGGGAAAAAACTGGCGGAGAGCATTCACAAAACATTCCAAAAGAACTATAGGAAATATCAGCCCAACCGCGTGTATTCCGGTACGTTTGAAGATCGGACTTCGCTGTATCTGGTCAAAAAGACGCATCCGGCCATGACCTTTATCGAGGTGGGCAACATTCGCAACAAAAAGGACCAACGCCGTATTCTGGTACCCGAAAACCGAGAGGCCCTTGCCAAGTGGATTTCGGAGGGCGTCTTGTTGGATTATGAGGGGAAGTGAAAAATTCTTTCGACGGCAGGGTTTATTTTGGAATGTTACCTGGGCTTGGCAATATCCATTCGTTATGCCAAAAATAGTCCCATTTTGCGTTCGCCAGATCGACTTCGGGGTCGATAAAGGCGCGCAAAGGCCTACCGTTGATGCTTACCCTTGAATTGACAGCGTATACGGAGATTGGGATGCCCTTTTTCGCATATTCCTTTTTCAGGTGCTGGGCGAACTGCCAAATAAAATCAGGATAGGCCGCGATGCGCTGCTTTTGTTTTTTGGTGAGATAGTCATCAAGATCGACGATTTCCGATTTTCCGCTTTCCTTTTCCAGTATCTTGAATTGTACCGAGCCGCTGCGGCTGCGTAGCATCATCCGCCAGCTGAGCCGATGGCCTTCTTCCGTCCACAACACATCATCCTCTATAAAATGCTGGCGGAGGGGAAGTGCCAGTTGAACCAAAAAATAAAGTCCGCCAAGGCTATAGAGCAGAGGTCGGTATGAGGGCACTTCTATCGTGTTCAACAGATACGGAATCTTCTTTTTGAAGAAGAGTTTACGGATGGTTTCCGGCTCAAAAAAGAAAACCGTGAACGCCAAGGATAGGTAGGGAAAAATACCGATCTGAAAGACGATGGAATTGAACAGATGGAAAAAAATGGATACGAAAAAGGCGATTTTGCGCGTTCGTTTCCAAAGCAGGGCCGGTATGATGAGCAAATCGAAGAGAATACCGACCGTGCCGATAATTTTATGTATCCAAGGGTGTTGTAGTAAATCCCCGACCACGTAATAATGGACCTTTCCGACCATCAATATCCGAATGATCCCGAAATCGAGCCAATCCCCGTATATTTTGGCGATTGCGGCGTAAACATATACGATCAAAAGCTGCAAAATTAAGGCCCATTTCACCCAAGCAAACATGGCATCCGTTTTCAGTGTAGGATTTTGCCGCATATCGAATGAATGGCTTCTATGGGCCGGGAAGAAACACATCATCCCTGAAATAAGCACCAACAGATAATAGTGGTTGTTGTAGGATGTTTTCTGCATCAGGTAAACGCCCGCCCACATCAGGGTAAAAGAAATTATACTGAAGCGGTATTTATAGCCCAGGGCTATCAAGACGCCCAAAGTGCCCATGACAAAAAAATAGAAATACATGCCGTGGCCGGGCAAGGGCTGCAACCAATCAAAGCCGATAAAATTAAAGGTAAACTGGGGCTCGACCAAGGTTCTCTTGACCCATCCGGTCAAAATGGCGCCGTAGCACTCCAAAGCCACCAGTATACCGAAAAAAATCCGGAAAATGATGAGGGGCGAATTATCAGTTTTCGTGAAAAGAAAACGATTCAGCATCTTACCTTGAAATTAGCGAAAGCGATGTTTTTTTATCTTTTTGTAGTTGCTCTTTAAGGGCATCGACGGATTCGAATTTATGCTCGTCGCGGATGTGGTGCAGAATGTCAACCTGTATCTCCTGTCCATATAAATCCTGATCGAAATCAAAATAATGGATTTCGATACTGACCTGCCCTTCCCCCGATACGGTGGGGTTGAAACCGATGTTCATCATTCCGTACACCGTTTTGCCGAACAGTTCGCTCTGCACGGCATAGACCCCATTTTTAGGCACTAATTTATAGCTTTCAGGGATGTTCAGATTGGCGGTGGGAAAATCGATCTGCCGGCCCAGGCCCTTCCCTTTTTTGACACTTCCGGTGAGTATATAGTGGTAGCCCAGATAGGCGTTCGCAGTTGATATATCCCCTTCTTCCAATGCCTTTCGGATCTTGGTCGAACTGACGGATACCTCATCGATTTCCTGTGCGGAAATTTCCTCCACCTCGAAATCCAAAGTACTTCCGAAAGCCTTTAGGTCCGTAATATTCGCATTACGGTTTCTGCCGAAACGATGGTCGTAGCCAATGATAATTTTCTTGGTCTTAAGTTTGTTGACTAGAATGTCACGAACGAATTCGGTCGCGGATAGCCGGGAAAATTCTTTGGTAAACGGATGGATGATGAGCTGATCGAGCCCCATGGCCCTTAAAATCTTGGTCTTTTCCCCGAGGGTGTTCAGCAATTTGATATCCGCATCTTTTTGTAGTACCATTCTAGGGTGGGGAAAAAAAGTAAGTACGGTGGATTTCAGGTTAACGGCCGCTGAGGTTTTTATCAGGCGTTCCAATATTTTATGATGCCCGATATGCACGCCGTCAAAGGTGCCGATGGTGATGGCCGTGGGATGCCGTTGGTCGTAATTGGAGATGCTTTGGACTGTTACCACGAACTAAAAGTAATAAAAGGCTTATATTTGGGATCGGTTAACTCCCCCCGGATGCGCGCAAAATTACGGTTACTTTTCTCAATTACCATGGTATTTCTTTCCTTTTACGCCTCGGCACAGGGTCAGTATTGGGAACGTCAGTCCGCACGAAATACCGTAACCAAAAAAATATCCGATCGATTCGATGTCCAAAAGGGTGACGTGTTCTCTTTTGAAGCAACTAGTTTCAAGGCGTCCTTGAAAACCCCAAGCTTTACGGGCAAAGGTCCTAAAATCGTATATTTTCCGAATACTGAGGGTGATTTTTCGGCTTACAGCGTGGTCGAATCCCCAGTGTTCTCTCCTGAACTCTCGCAAAAATATCCCCAGATAAAATCCTACATCGGCCATAGCACCGATGGATCAAAAAATAGGGTGAGGTTCAGTATCTCGCCAAAAGAGGTTCAGGCCATGATCGTGCATGCCGACGGTTGCGCTAACAGTTTTGTTCAAAAAGTATCCGGTGATACCTATGTTATGTACTCAAGGGATTCGGAAAACCTTGCCGATTCCGATTTTATCTGTAGCACCAAGGATAAGATAGCCGATAAAACCAGAAATTTGACGGCCAAACCCGTCGATGGACAGGTACTTCGAAAATATCGGTTGGCGATAACCGCTTCGGCGGAATATACGGCTTTTCATGGGGGAACGGTGGCCGATGCCCTGGCCGCTATAAACGCCACGATCACTCGGGTCAACGAGGTGTTCGAGACCGACTTGGCGGTGACTTTGGAGCTTGTTGCGGCTACCGACGCCGCGATTTATACGGATCCCAATACCGACCCTTTTACCGGTACATTGAGCGCACTGGGCAACCAAGGACAAAAGGCTTTGACCGACGAAGTAGGGGAGGCCAATTATGATATCGGCCAAGTGCTGCACAAAGGCGCCAACGGCGGTAATGCTGGGTTTATAGGCGCTGTATGCGTTGACAATCGAAAGGGCAGCGCCTATTCTTCGAGCCAAACCCCCGAAGGCGATGTTTTCGATCTTGATTTCTTGGCGCATGAATTCGGGCATCAGCTGGGCGCGAACCACAGTTGGTCTTACGAATCGGAGGGTACGACCGTTCAGGTAGAGCCGGGCAGTGGCACCACGATCATGGGCTATGCGGGTATTACGAATAGTGATAATGTCGCCCCGAACGGAGATGATTATTTTCACTACGTCAGTATAGCACAGATTATCCAAAATTTGACAGGCAAAAACTGTGGAGAGGTAGTTGCGATACCGAACAATCCTCCCGTAGTTAATGCGCTCGATGATTATGTGATTCCGAAGTCCACCGCATTTATCTTGAGCGGCAGTGCGACGGATCCCGACGCCGATGATGTTCTTACCTATACTTGGGAACAGATCGATAACGGTATCATCAAAAAAGCTACGTTCGGGCCTACCAATCCGAATGGGGCGAATTTTAGGTCCAGACCGCCCATTGATCGGCCGACCCGTTATTTTCCAATGCTTTCACGGGTTGTTAGCGGTGAGCTCACCCAGACCGATCCTGCGTTGAACTCGGCATGGGAGACCGTTTCTGACATAGCACGTGAAATGAATTTTGCATTTACGGTTCGGGACAATGCGGCGGGTGGCGGACAGGTAGTTTCCGAATTGACCATGGTATCGGTCACGAACAGCGCAGGGCCATTTACGGTTACTTCACAAGCGGCCAACGAATTGTACAGTGCCGGTGAGGTGCTTGAAATTGTATGGGATGTTGCCGGTACCGATGTGGCTCCGGTAAACGCACAAACCGTTGATATTCTATTGTCCACGGACGGGGGACTCACGTTTCCCGTAGCCTTGGCGGAAGGGGTTGCCAACGATGGAAACCACGAGATCATAGTTCCGGGCCTGCCTACATCCGAAGCCCGTGTAATGGTTAAGGCCGTCGATAATGTTTTTCTTGCGGTAAATGCTTCCGATTTTTTGATCGAGGCTTCGGAAATTGTGCTGAATCTATCCGATATAAACCTTGAAGTATGCCAATCCGAAGACCTCACCATTCCGTTTGTGTATGAATCCTATCTCGATTTTGATGAGGAAGTCGTATTTAGTATCGCCGACGCCCCTGCAGGTCTCGAAGTTTCATTTTCCCCGGAAACCGTTACTGCGAGTGATACCCCTGTAAACATCCTCTTTGGCAATACGGAGAATGTTCTTGAAGGTAATTATGACCTGCTGCTGACCGCTACTTCCGCAACTATTACCCGACAGATCGGTCTTCGTCTGGCCGTTTTCGATGCCGATTTTCCTGCCGTGGTGCTACAGTCCCCTGCCGACGGGGCGGTAGATATTTCGACTAGGGAGGCCTTGGAATGGGAAGAAAATACATCCTACACATCCTTCGAAATACAAATTGCTACCGATGAAGCGTTTGAGAACCTTGTGGAAACCGACATCGTATTTTCCAACAGCTATACGGGAAAGGACTTGGAAAACGAAGCCGTATATTTCTGGAGGGTAAAACCATTCAATAGTTGTGGCGAGGGAAGCTTTAGCGCTCCCTTTTCGTTTACCACCATCCCCGTTACATGTGATACAAAAGCCGCTTTCGGACTTCCAGAGGTGATTTCATCGGTCGGTGAGCCCAAGGTAATTTCGAAGATCGCCTTTTTTGAAGACCTTAAGATTGCCGACCTCAATGTCAACTTGAATATCGACCATAGTTATTTGGAAGATGTAAGGATAACCCTGACCTCACCGTCTAAAACTACGGTAACCTTAGTATCCAATTCCTGTGGGGATTTTAAGAATATAAATGCCGTTTTTGACGATGATGCGAAAGATTTTATATGTGGCGCTGTTTCCGATATCGGTATCGCCGGTACGGTAAAGCCCTCAGGCGTGTTGGATTCCTTTAAAGGGGAAACTATTTTTGGGGAGTGGGTCTTGGAAATACACGATATAGCCAATGGAGACGGCGGTTCGCTAAATGCTTTTTCCTTGGACATCTGTATTGAGGGTGATTTTCGGCCCGATGCGGACCAGGACGGAGTTTTCGACGATGGCGATGACCTGTGCCCGGGTACGCCCGAAGGTGCCGAAGTCGATACTTCGGGATGCCCCGTGTACCGATTTCCCAACGATAACTTTTCGGTATCCGTCGAAAGTTTGTCCTGCCGCAACAACGGGGATGGCGAAATAACGGTGGAATCCCTTTTGCTCACCGCGGTTGATTACGGGATAACTATAGCGGGTAGCGGAACCGCTATTACCGATACCTTTACAAATGCATTTACCGCACCGAACCTTTTGGCCGGCATCTATACCGTATGTATTGATGGTTCGAATGGCGAAATAGAGTATGAAACGTATTGCTTCGACGTCGTGGTAACAGAACCGGAACCCTTGGGCGTGACCTTGAAAATCGCCCGGAGCGGTAATCAAGTCGTGCTTTCCATAGAAGGTGCCGATGCCTATACCGTGGAATTGAACGGAAAAACGCTGCGTACGGAAAAATCAGAAATCACATTAGATCTCTCTACGGGTAAGAATGTGGTAAAAGTTTCGACCGATCAGATCTGCCAAGGTGTTTATGAAGACCAATTTTTTATTTCCACCGGTCCGACCGCATTTCCGAATCCGTTAGCTAGTGCCACCCGATTATTTTTGGGTGCCGTCGAAGTGCAATTGACTATAGCTGTTTTTTCGGCGGATGGGCAATTGGTGAAAGAAGATACGTATACCCCCAACGGAAATCAGGTCGATCTCGATTTTACCGGACTGCCCCCGGGAGTTTATATCGTCAAGTTCGAAGGTGAAAATACTAAGGGAACAACAAAAGTGATCAAACGATGAGACTATTTGCTTTCATTTTTCTGGGGATGATGCTTTTGTCAGGATGCAAAAAAGATCCTCCGAACCCACCCGGTAGGGCCGTTCTGACCGAGCCCGCCAAAAACTCGGAATGCACCCCCGTGCAAAGCTCTAGCGGTAACAATAGTCTTGTCCGCTTTCGTTGGCGGCCCGGCGATTACAGCGAGAGCTATGAGATAGTGGTCAAAAACTTGAGTAAAGGCGACGTCATCGATCGAGTTCCGGAAGGTACTATGATTACCATACCCCTGGAAAAAGGGACGCCTTATTCCTGGTACGTCATCTCGAAAAATACACAGACCAACGAAAGTGCGATCAGCGAAACCTGGCTGTTCTACAATCCCGGCTCACAGACCGATCACGTTCCTTTCCCGGCAGAAATTATCGCACCGGTACCGGGAGCTACAGTTTTCAAGGATATGAACAACGAGATTATTTTACAATGGACGGCTACCGATATTGACAACGACATCGAGAGCTATACAATCTACCTCTCGACCGAAAACCCACCGAATGTTCTGATCGGTTCGCCCAGTTTCAATGAGACATCCCAAAAAGTAGGCGTGATTTCCGATAGGGTCTATTATTGGAGGGTTGTCACCACAGATGCATTGGGCAACACTTCGGACACGGGTGTTTTGGATTTTAAGGTGTACTAAATCGAGATTTTCCTTACGGGCTTAAAGTTTTAATGCCTACGCAACACGAGGTCTGCGCTTTCTATACTTTGTACTACATGCCGAGCGCAGCCGAGGTGCTCGATGTGACAAAGTTTGATACTTGGATTTTAGCATCTCGACTTTGGTTTATGCGAAGCGCAGCCGAGGTGCTCGATGTTACAATTTTTGAATTTTGACACTTTTTCCTTTAACTACCATTGAACTCGTTCATGGTAATCTTGACCCCGGCAAGAACAAAAGATCTTATAAGCTCGGAAGCCCTTTCGAAACGTTCCGGTAGGGCTTTCTTTTCCTCCTCGTTCCATTCGCCCAACACATAATCGATCTGTCTTCCCTGGCCGAAATCGGCGCCAATCCCGAACCGGAAGCGATTATAACTAGTGGTCTGCAGCACGTTCTGAATATTTTTGAGTCCGTTGTGGCCCCCGTCGCTGCCTTTGGTCTTAAGTCGAATCGTACCAAAGGACAAATTGATATCGTCAGCGATGACCAATACGTTTTCAAGTGGAATTTTCTCCTGTTCCATCCAATAGTTCACTGCCTTTCCGCTGAGGTTCATAAAGGTCGATGGTTTTAGGCAGAGTATACTGCGTCCTTTGATTTTGTATGTCCCGACATCGCCTAATTTTACGGATTCGAAGGTGAAATCGGCTGCGGCAGCAAGGGCATCCAGCGTTTTGAAACCGATGTTGTGGCGTGTTTCAGTGTATTTGTCACCAATATTTCCTAATCCTACAATCAAAAATTTCTTCATGGCATCTGTTTCTTCTAAAAGGCTTGTGTCGGTTTTGAAAAGGATTCTAAAAAAGTCTAACATTGTAATTTGCTTCAGGATATCAATGAGCATAAAAATACAAAAAGCATCCCGACACAACGCCGGGATGCTTTTGTATGGCATTCCAATGAAAAACTATTGCTTGCTTTCGTCGCCACCTTCGGAAGCTTCACCCCCTTCGGCTGCGCCTTCCGCACCTTCTTCTCCTTCAGCACCTTCTTCGCCTTCAACGCCTTCTAGATCTTCATCTTCTTCGACGACTATGGCCGCACGCATGGTTTTCACCTGTACAACAACCGTTGTCTCGGGATGTAGGATTTCAAATTCGTCGTTCAACAAGCTTTCCACAGTGATATTGTCTCCGATTTTCAATTTCGAAATATCGATATCGAAGAAATCGGGCAGTTTCTCGGGTGTGGCCTTGATCGACAACTTTCTTTTACGGAACAATAGACGACCCCCGTTTCTGACCCCGGGCGCATTGCCCTGAAGACGAACGGGAATGTTCATGGTCACTGGCTTGTCGTCGAAAAGTTCATAAAAATCGATGTGCAAAATGTTGTCCGTTACCGGATGGAACTGGATGTCTTGCATAATGGCCCTGACCTTGCCCAAATCTCCTCCGAAGTCTACGCTTACGGTATGTGCGGCCGGGGTGTACACCAAATCCCTGAACGCTAGTTCGTCCGCTGAAAAGTGTATCGGTTTTTCCCCTCCGTATATAACGCAAGGAACCTTTCCAGCATTACGTAGGGCCTTCGTTGCCTTCTTGCCCACGCTTTCTCTTTCTGATCCTTTTACTTTAATTGACTTCATTTTGAATAGATAGAATTATTGATTATTAATTACTGATTATTAAATTTTTTAAACTGCTACTTTCACTAATTTCTTAAGTTGTTTTTTTGCAAAACTGGTGGCCGAGCGCGTCATTGCGCATTGGTGAAATGAATTTGGGGTCACATCAAAAACTTCGACGATATCGATGTATTGTGATGTACCCGGTGCATAACATCGGCGAACAGCTCTGCACAGCTTAAAACTTTTATTTTAGTGCTATCCTTGGTAATGGGAATGGAATCGGTGATAATCAACTCCAATAGTTTTGACTCCTCTATTTTTTTGTAAGCATTGCCCGATAAAAGTCCATGTGTCGTTATGCCACGTACGCTCAAAGCGCCCCGCTCCATCATGAGGTCGGCCGCTTTGGTGAGGGTTCCGGCCGTATCTACCATATCATCTACCAAAACCACGTTCTTGCCCTGCACGTCGCCGATCAGTTCCATATGGGAAATCACATTGGCCTTGGCGCGTTGCTTGTAGCAAATGACCACGTCGCATTCAAGCGCCTTTGAATAGGCATAGGCCCTTTTCGATCCGCCCATGTCCGGGGAGGCAATGGTTAGATTATCCAGATTCAATTTTTTCAAGTACGGCAAAAATAGAGTCGATGCGAACAGATGGTCAACCGGTTTTTCAAAGAACCCCTGAATTTGGTCGGCGTGCAAGTCCATCGTAATAATCCGGGTCGCCCCTGCGGCCTCCAGCATTTTTGCGATCAACTTGGCCGCTATGGGTACCCTTGGTTTATCTTTACGGTCTTGCCTGGCCCAGCCGAAATAGGGCATAACTGCAGTGATGTGCCTGGCCGAAGCCCTTTTTGCCGCATCGAGCATCAACAGCATTTCCATGAGGTTCTCAGAGCTCGGATTCGTAGAACCTATAATAAAGATTCTAGCTCCCCGCACAGATTCTTCGAAAGACGGCTGAAACTCCCCGTCGCTATACCTTGAAAAATGAACGTTTCCCAAATCGGCACCATATGATTTAGCGATTTTTTCGGCCAATACGGTACTTTGCGTACAGGCGAAAATTTTAGGCTCGGGAACTTGATACGGCATGAATAATTTGTTGTCGCTGTGTTAATTGCTTCCTTAGTTTCGGCTATGCCATCACAAGTATTTCGCGTGTAATCACATAGGTTTTTTTAAGGCAGGTGCAAATTTAGAAATTTATTCGGGTCGGTAAAGGATAAATGTTGATATTTTTGGGGCAGCAATCAAAATATTTTATAGTTTTGCAATCCTGTTTACAACGTCTTCTGTAAAGCTAGTATGCTCGAGTGGCGGAACTGGTAGACGCGCTGGATTCAAAATCCAGTTCCTTTGGAGTGCGGGTTCGATTCCCGCCTCGAGTACGAAAGGCTTTAACGTAATGGTTAAAGCCTTTTTTGTTTTTAGGTACAACATAGGTACAACATTTGAAACTTTTTATTTTGGTTTGGTAGAAATGCAAATAGTTAGAGCCAATTACGTATTAGTGAGTTATTAAGGAATAAAATGTTTGCCGTTTACCTAAAGATCGCCAGTTCCAAGACAATTTTGAATTTTTTGACTTTATAAAGTCCCCGTTCTTTATTGTGGCATGTTTTTTTTGAAGTTAATCAAAAGCCACTCATCATATTTGTAGTATAAGTTGTTTGAAATATTGTGGTTATTATTTTAGTGAGCCACATTCCTGAAGATTGTGCAGTGATAGGATTACCTTCTAATCTTAAAAACAAGAATTGTACTTGATTTTAGTTGAGATATATTTTATCCTTTATTTAAATTTTTAATCAGTCTTTCTCAATGATTCCATTATATTGCCGTAAGTTTTCTTTAAAACAGGTTCTACCTGCTTATATAAACCTAGGAACTCTACCATATAACTATAGGGATCCTTACTTCTGATTTCCCCATTGCTGTTCATCACATTAATAACATCAATTACTTTGGCTCCTGTATCAATTTCAGGATTAAAAGTCATAGTCATACTGTGACTAATATTTGTATGAGCAAAAGCATTTCTAATAGACCCTATTTTTTGTAAGTTGGAATAAGTTTCTGCGTCAATTCCGATAGATTTTAGCACTTTTAATTTTCCTCCAAAGTGCATTATACTGCTATTTAATACAACATTTCCAAAAATACCTCTGTCGTTCGGTTGAAAATATTCCATAAGGATATCATCCACCAAATCTTCTATTTGAACTGTAATATTTAATATCCAGCCTTGCGCTTCAATTTGGTTAAAGTCTTTAATTGACTTTTTGGTCATTCTAGAAAATCTAATTTGCTCCTCTTTATCCATCCTTTATTTATCATTTATTTGTACTTTAGAGAACTGGATTAAGGCTTTTCAGGCGGCATATTTTCTATTCCGATTGATTCCAATTTATAACCCTTTTCCCGAAGTAGATGCAAAACTCCGTTTTTTCCGCCTAAATGTCCCGCTCCGACGGCAATAAAACTCCGGTTTTTATTTATTAATGATTCAATATCGTCAATCCAATTTTCGTTTCGTTCGTCAACAAGAATTTTGGTTACTTCTTCTCCCATTTGGATTGTCAAACTGTCCTTAAGTTTACCTATCGATTCGTCATTGTACATTTTTAGGCTTTTTTGAAAGTTTACAAGCATTTCTATTTTATTCAATGTGTTTTCAGGAACTTTAATCGTACTCAAGGTATTCATTGCATGTAGAATTTCATCGGCAGATTCCAGGCCCGCAATATTTATATTTGATTCCTGTGCTTTTTGGATAAGTTGACCTTCCATACTTACAAGCCTATCACCATATTCCGATATAATTGTTCTATAACTTTCCAATATAAAATCCGGCATTTGAAAGTCCGCGAACTTTCTTTGTTCCGTTACATTGGTTATATCTCTTTCTAAGACCAGCGTTTTGCAGTTTTGCAGTTTGGAAAAAGTAGTGTGCGATATTACCAGTTCTGATTTGGGGTATAGATGTATCGTGCCAAAGATGTATGATTCGAATCCTTTTTTGGATTCAATTCGCCATAGCACTCCGTTTTCCAAATCCGATAGATCCTTTTTTGAACAACCGGTAATTAAAAGGAATGATAATAATAAGATTTGGATTGTTGTTTTCATAGATGCCGAAAAACTGGATATAATGATTGACTGTATCCCGATTCTATGACTAAGATACGATATTGGAAGTCGAGCTTCAGGCTGCGATTTTAACCTTCGTTTATTTGAACTTTGTTGAGGGATACCACTACCCCGCAAATTGTAATCTTGCTCTATCGTTTAATTGAACTTTCACTAAAATAATATTTTCAATTTAAGAACAGACCGATTTAGCATGAGGGAGTTCACTTTACTTAAAAATCCCCATTTATGGGGATTGAATGTTTGCATAAAATACACTAATATTAACTTTAATAAAAAATTTATTGAAAGCGACTACCCTTGAGGACTTCGACCACCGTAATAGATCCATGAATGCTTGGCATAGTCATAGAGGTATGTCGCCTTTTTCACTTTGGCCTCAGGGACAAAAACCGTCCGGACATTTCCGGGTTGTATTGCACCTCGCCCGGAACTGCCAAAATACCAGTTCCAACAGCCTCGAAGTAGAGTTAAAGAAGAAATTCAAAGGCAGTACCATCGGGGAATTTATAGATTAATGGACTGTTTCGAATTAAATGTCGACTGATATCTGGATAAAGGCAACATATCCGATAACCCTTAACCATTCAATACAATACGTGGTACTATTAAGTAGATAGCAATCGAGCAATAATTGGAATCCTAGCCCTGATGAGTCAGCTATCGCATTTCTAAAATTTTCATTCGGTTGGAAGTTTAAAATTAAAATACAACATATAAAATGTCTAATTAATCATTCTGATGCTTCTTTTTGTTCAATGTTACAATTTTTTGATGATAGGGAACAATATTGCTAACACATGGGCACTCTTTTCGGCTAATTTAGGGGAATAAAGTTACTATAAGCTCTCAGTTTGTAGTAAACAAATTTTTTAAGAATCAAAAGATATTATCAAATCCAATTTTGTATCAACCTTAAAAACTAAAGCTATGTCAGATGTAAAAGCCTATGCCGCACAAGATGCAACTTCTTCCCTTGCTCCATTCACTATTGATAGAAGGGAGCCGGGACCGCATGATATTTCTATCGAAATTTTATTCTGTGGGGTGTGTCACACAGATATTCACTTTGTTCGAAATGATATAGGAATGTCAATTTATCCCTTAGTTCCTGGCCATGAAATAGTCGGCAGAATTATTAAGGTAGGAAATCAAGTAAAAAAATTCAAGCAAGGGGAT
>NZ_JBGTHY010000279.1:0-2696 GCF_041745955.1 Pricia sp. | reverse complement strand
GGTGAGAATGTATTTGGTTTAGGAACCAAGGTCTTTTCATATTCAGATGGAAAACTACAGTACAAAGAATTATACCCGGTACGAGGCTTTCAGGCGTCGTCGGAACCTATTGTCCATTTTGGTTATGGAAAATCGACCACAGTGGATTCCCTAAAAGTAGTCTGGCCTGATGGCAACTATCAAGTTTTAAGGGATGTTGCAACCAATCAAACGATGACCTTGTCCCCTAGCAACACCAAGCCGTTCGACTACGGCTCATTACTGCCAAAGCCCCAACCTCTTTTTAAAAGAATCGTGGGCAACCTAGGTATCAATTTTAAGCATGAAGAGGATAACTACACCGATTTCAACCGGCAGAAATTGATTCCCTATCAACTGTCCGATCGCGGTCCGGCGACGGCTCTGGGCGATTTAAACGACGATGGCAAGACGGATATCTTCTTTGGAGGCTCGAAATTTTATCCTGCAAAAGTCTATGTCCAGAACGACTCGACGTTTACGCCACAGGACATCCCGTCTATGGCCAAGGATTCCATCAAAGAGGATGTTAGCGCCACCATTGCAGATTTTACCGGGGATGGCAAAAACGACTTGATGGTAGGTTCGGGAGGAGGTGATTTTTATAATAAAATGCCACCCTTGTTGGATTCCTATTATATACAAGGGGACAGCACTTTTGTAGCGGGGCAGCTTCCCGAAAATTTCGAAAATGCTTCCATAATGGCACCTAACGACTTTGACGGTGACGGTGACCTCGATATTTTCGTAGGCAATCAAGCGGTTACGAATGATTTTGGAAAACTGCCGAACTCCTTTCTCCTGAAAAATACTGAAGGCCTTTTTGAGGTCATTGAGAATGCAGATCTCCAAAACCTGGGTATGGTCACGGATGCCATTTGGAATGATTTCGACGGTGACGGCCAAGATGATCTTATTGTTGTGGGCGAATGGATGGCACCGGTCTTTTTCAGGAACCTGAACGGAAAATTAGTTAGAACCGAAACCATCGGGAGCGACCTGACCGGCCTATGGCAAAGTATCGCTCCCTTTGATATCGATGGCGACGGCGATATCGATTACCTATTGGGTAACTGGGGAACGAATTCCAAATTTACGGCTTCCCAAAAATCACCGCTCAAAATGTACTACGATGATTTTGACGAAAACGGACAGTCCGAAACGATTACGGCAGTCAAGAAAGAGGGGGAATATTATCCGCTGGAAAATTTAGACGGATTGGCATCTCAAATGGTATTCTTAAAAAGGAAATTTAACACCTATACCTCTTTTGCCGGAAAGTCGATTGATGAAATTTTGGATAAGAAATCCATTGAACAAGCAAAAATACTGGAGGCATACGAGTTACGTTCCGGTTTTTTGAGAAACGATAATGGCAATTTTAGCTTTGTTCCGTTTCAAAATGAGCTGCAAGTTTCACCTTTGATGGCGTTCGTTTCCCATGATTTTGATGGTGATGGAAAAGTAGAGGTACTGGTCGCAGGCAACTATTTCGGGGTAAAGCCTTATCAAGGCCGTTTCGATTCATTCCCCGGCGCCTTAATCATAGCTGAAAACAATGTGGTTTTGGGATCCCGAATCGGTTTGAACCTCAGCCATAATTCTGTGCGCCACTTGAACATTATCGACTACAATGAGCATAGCTATTTACTGGTGACCATCAATAACGACAGCACTCAGGTGTATAAAGTAAACCCTAAAGACAAAACAAATGATATATGGGAAAGAAAATAGGCCGGTTTCTCGGGGTTGTTCTTTTAATTTTCTTACTCTGGTACTTTTTCTTAAAACCGCACGACTATGTCGTAAGATTCAAGGTGAAAGCGTTACCTGGCACTATCAGCCAGACCATAAAATTCTGGGGCAATCAGCTTGAAGGCAACGAATTTTTAGGCCAAAACGACCTTTTGAATCTTAAACATCGTATTAAATTCAATGATTCAACGTACACCTATCATTGGAAAATCGAATCGCAGAACGATTCCATATCGAAAGTGAAAGTCTTTGTTACCGATGACGACCACAGTTTGGCCAACCGCTTGGCCGTACCCTTTTCGGAAACCGATTTTGAAAAACGAACCAAGAAAACTGTTAAAGAATTCACAACAGTGTTGAAAGACCATCTTCAAAGTTTTAAAGTAACTATTACCGGTAAAGAGGAGATTTCTTCTAAATACTGCGCATGCTTCTCCTTAAAAGGCACCCAAAGGCAAAAAGCACGTGGTATGATGGAGTATTATTCACTATTGAGCAGTATTATGGCGCAAAAAAATATCGTTCTTGACGGTACGCCCTTGCTTAAGGTGGGAAAATGGAATATGCAAAAAGACAGCATATACTATAATTTTTGCTTCCCGGTCATTAAATCAGAAAGCCTTCCCAAAAGAGAAGGTCTGTCGTATATCCAAATTGAAAAGCAAGCTGCCATTCGCGCCGTATACAATGGTAACTATATCACCTCCGACAGGGCTTGGTACGCTTTGGTCGAATATGCTAAAAAAAACAATATCCCCATTAACCAAAAACCTTTGGAAATCTTCCATAACAACCCCAACATGGGTGGGGACGACCTGCTATGGGAAACGGAAGTCTTTATGCCTATTCGTGATTAAAATTCTAAATCCTAAGCTTGAAATTCTAAACAAATTCGAAGCCTGGATCATTAAAAACCGGGTTGG
>NZ_JBGTHY010000278.1:0-1809 GCF_041745955.1 Pricia sp. | reverse complement strand
GAAAAAACACGTAGGGCGTGACGCCCAATTGTTTACAGGTCCTTAGAATAGTCCCCGACATCTGTTCGGAAAAATGATGGAACGCCGAAGATCGGCCAATAAAGGTAGCTTCCCTGGGTCTTGGAAAATCAGTCGGCAGATCGATCATGGGGATGTCGCCGGCCAGCTTCCCTTTCCAATACTCCAGTTGTTCCTGCTTTATTTTTCGCTCACGCTGCCAATAGGCAAAATCGGGATATTGTACCGTGGGCACCTTCGGTTCGGGATGGCTTCCTTTGGATAATCTTCGATAGTATTCGGCCCACTCCACCTTCAACAGGTTCATGGACCATTTATCGGT
Source organism: Pricia sp. (assembly GCF_041745955.1). Classification (NCBI taxonomy): domain Bacteria; kingdom Pseudomonadati; phylum Bacteroidota; class Flavobacteriia; order Flavobacteriales; family Flavobacteriaceae; genus Pricia; species Pricia sp. The sequence continues at coordinate 1,469 of NZ_JBGTHY010000278.1, read as the reverse complement.
GGCGATATGATGTAGGGTAAGCATAACTACATGCTGCTTTTTTTTCATCCGTATTACGGAAACCAGCGCAACAGGCGGTTCGGAAAGGTCAAAGCTGTGGTCGGCGTCGGCATCCCCGATTTTTTTCAACGCCGCATGCGTATCCCCTTTATAATCGCTCAAATCATGTTGTGAGACGGAAATACCGGTTTCGGGAAGTATCCGCATAAAGGGCTGTCCATCCTCCGAATAATAAACGGTACGGAGAATATCGTGATTTTCAAATACCTGAATTAGCGCCTGAAGCAACAAGTCTACCTGCAAATCACCGACAAAGCTATACTTTTCGGAATAATTATAAAAGGAATTACGGGGATACAACTGTTGTAAGAACCACAACCGTTGCTGGCTATACGAAAGCGGAATAGCGGCCCCTTCGGGAGCTTTGCCAATAGTATTGGGGGCACCTTGGGCTTTCTTTCTATCTTTCCATTGCCCAAGCAACGAAGCTTTTTCCATTCGTAGTATTTTGTTGGGCCGATAGGTATCGGCCCGCACCTTGTTCTTTTTTCAATAGCAGGCAACAGCCGTCATTTATCGCAATCCGAGATAGACCGCAATCTTATAGCCCTTATTACGGATGTAATCGTCTACCGGCAAATTGATTTCGAGGGCGCGTTCGAACAACCAATATAAAGATACGATAATCAATAGTATGGAAAGCCATAGCATGAACTTGGGATAGAATTTAAGTTTCCGCATAAAATAGAGTACGGGAAATATCAGCAATATAATGACTACCTGACCCAATTCGACCCCAAGGTTGAATCCGAATAACGAAAGGCTCAGGTATTCGCCCTTAAAGCCCAATTCGCCGAGTACCGAGGCAAAACCAAAACCATGAAAGAGACCGAAAACAAAGGCGATAATCCAATCTTTACCCTTGAAAATCGGACGGATGTTATGGTAAGCGGCCAATCCGATGGATAGCGCGATAATCGATTCTACCCAACGCGAGGGCAGAGTAACGATATTCAATGCGCCCAAACTGAGGGTAATCGTATGGGCGATGGTAAAAAAGGTAACGATTTTAAGGATGTATTTGAAGGCCGGTTTGAACCGGGCCACGGGTTGCCAATACCACTTGCTGCCTACTAATTTTTGATCTCCCTCGACGCTTTCTTCGGAAACTTGCCGAACGCGGCGGACTACAGAGGGCAATATCAAGGCCAGCAGAAAGAGTATGTGGTCAACGCCGATCCAAATATGCCAGACCCCCTGGCGTACCATGGCCATAAAGCCTTTCCACAATCCGGTCTCCACCAGGTTTAAAGTCTGGGTAGTACCGTCCCTACTGAAATCAAGCGCAAAGATAGTCTCGTTGTTGATCAGACCGGCCTTCCAGTTGTATTCAAAGCCCAATAAGTTCTGTTGAGGGTTGGTATCGTCCTCTAAAAACGGGTCATAATTTACGGTCAGTTCGTCGGGCA
>NZ_JBGTHY010000277.1:0-4611 GCF_041745955.1 Pricia sp. | reverse complement strand
AGGGTAGGAGACCGGATGGCCGTTGCGATCCACATGCTTGCCGTTGCTCTCCATATTTCCTTGTTGAAAATAGGCGGGAAATCGGTGCATATACTGATCGTACGGGAGTATGGCCTCGGTTTGGGCCCCAAAAAAATCGGTGTACCACAATCCTATAAGGCCCATTATAACGGGAATGTTCTTTTTAAAGGGAGTGGTCCTGAAATGTGCGTCCGAAGCCTCGGCACCTTTCAACAACTGTTCGAAATTATCATAACCGATGGTAAGGGCGATAGAAAGTCCGATACTGCTCCAAAGACTATAGCTGCCGCCGACCCAATCCCAAAAACCGAACATGTTTTCTTTAGCGATTCCAAAGGCCTCGACATCCTTTTCATTGGTGGAAAGGGCAACAAAATGCTTGGCTACAAATTTTTCTTCTTTGGCCGATTTTAAAAACCAATCCCTCGCCGTATGCGCATTGGTCATGGTCTCCTGGGTAGTAAAGGTCTTCGATGCAATGAGGAACAGGGTTTCCTCGGGATTCAATTGATTCAGGGTCTCTGCCATCTGGGTTCCGTCTACATTGGAGACAAAATGGGCTTCGATTCCCTGCTTCCAATACGGACGCAAGGCCTCGGTTACCATAACGGGACCCAGATCACTGCCCCCGATGCCGATGTTGACGATATGTCTAATAGCTTTTCCGGTATATCCCTTCCATTCTTTCGTATGAATCTTTTCGCAAAAGGCCTTCATGCGCTGGCGTACTTCTTCGACTTCCGGCATCACATCCTTTCCATCGGTAAGTACAGGTTTCCCGGAGAAATCACGAAGGGCGGTATGCAAGACGGCCCGGTCTTCGGTCTCGTTGATTTTTTCACCATTGAACATGGCTTCGATGGCGGAATTCAGATGGCATTCCTCCGCCAGTTCAAATAAGAGCTTCATCGTCTCATCGGTAACCCTGTTTTTGGAATAATCGAATAGCAGGTCTTTAAAGATCAGAGACATTTGGTTAAAGCGTTCGGGATGGTCGGCGAAAAGATCTTTCATCTGAATTCCCTTCATTTCTGAATAATGTGCGGTAAGGGCTTTCCATGCCGAAGTCTCGGTAGGATTTATTTTAGGTAGCATACGCTCTGTATTTAAGTGAGTGTTCTCGTTTTGAATCCAAGACGAGTTCTTCATTACATAGCCCTAATGTACCAATAAAATATATCTTTTACGAACATGATACCGGACTCTTTAAACGCCAAGCCTCAACAAGCCGTAAAACGTGTATTTGAAGAAATAGGTTCGCTCAATTTAGTCCACCCAAAGCAACGGATACCGAATGGGCATATTGCGAACGACTTCGGGATTGTCGTAATCGGCATCCAGGGATTTCCAAAGGTCGAGATAGGCTTCGTTTCGCAGCGCTAGACCTCCAAAGAGAAATGAGGAATGTTTTACGGGCCATTCTTCCCAAAACATGACGTCTTCTTTGTAGGGCCATGTGCTTTTATCCTTTACGTAGGGATACAGAAATGCGAGTCCCTTTTCGATACCTTTTCCTTCCGGCGTGCTAAATGTGAACAGGTTGTCTTTTGGCGTTGAAAGTTCTTGGCAGAGTGCGGTCATGGCATCCAAAGTAAAAAGGGAATATCCATAAGGTTTTGTCCGCTCCAGTTCCAACGGAAAACTACCGTTTTCGGCCATTTGTTCGGGCAATAATGCGGTTTTATACATGTTTCGGCAATAGGCCTTTACCTCTTCATCACCAATTAAATCGGCGAAAACGGAAGCTTGCAGCGCCCAACATACGCTGTGGTTGTTGCCGTTATCCCGCTCCGCTATTCCGTATTCGTGGGTAAATATCCAATCAAGGTAGGTGGCGAACCAATCCGTTAGTTTTTTGATATCGGTCTTGGACACCGTTTCGGAGGTCTCAATAGCGGAAATGGCTTTGGCAACTTCCATTAAGTGTATGGTATCGATAATGCCGATACCCCTGCCGGTAACCCTGCCCATAATGGCTTGCCCATAAAGCAGATTCGGGTTCATTAGCGTGGCCTCGTCCACGAACCAGGCGTTTAGATGGGGTAGGATTGCGGTCACATATTTTTCATCACCGCTTACTCGATAGGCCGATGCCAAGGCCCCGCAAATTTGACTAAGGCGAATCATGGCTTCCCGGTGGGCGGTAAAATTATCGGGATTGGTCATGCCGTCCTTACGTATATATGGGCCCTCGGGATTTTTAGGATCCGGCCACCAGTAATCCCCTTCCGAATAAAAATCGTGGATGCCACCGGTGCTGCGTTCGCTGATCGTTGCCGTGACTGTTATTGGCTTTAGGTCAATGTACTCCTCGGCTTTTTGGAGCACCCGTGCTTTTTCTTGGGAGAAGAAGGTCTTTTCGGGAGCTTTCGAGGCATCGTTGCAACTGATAAAACAAAATGTGATTAGAATAGGGATGAGATATCTCATTTTTGACTTTAACGGGTTATGCTATACGCTTTAAAAAAAAAGGCATTTCACGTTTCCAATTTCAAAATGTATGTTTTATTCCCCTTGCTTTCGCAATAAGGCTTCCAGAAAATAATAATCCCCATAAACGATGGGATCGTCCATTTCATCATTTTTGGGCCAATTGCCGGTGCTGTGGTCTAAAATGAAAGGCCCATCAACATCTTCCGGTAAAATGTATTCCTCGGAATGCAGGGTTTCCACCACCCTGTCCGCATAGGCCAAGTATTTGGGGTTATCTGCGTATCCATCCAATTCATAAAAGGCGGATGCTACGACCGTTGCCGCGGATACATCACGGACGGCATCCGGAATTGTGGGATCGTGGAAATCCCAATAGGGAATCCCATCTTCCCTGAAATTTTCTTGGGAAAGGTAGAAATCGGCGGTAGCCATGGCCTGGTTCAGGTAGGTGGTGTCCCGGGTGTAGCGGTATGCCATGGTAAAACCGTAAATGCCCCAGCCTTGACCTCTTGACCATGACGATTCGGCATTAAAACCTTGATGGGTCACTTTGTCCTTTACAGCCCCACTTATGGTATCATAAACTACTACGTGATAGATGCTATTGTCTTCACGCACATGATTTTTCAGGGTGGTATTGGCATGTTGAACGGCCATTTCGTAGTAAGTGCTGTCTCCCGTGATTTTTGTGGCTTCGAATAAGAGTTCGAGGTTCATCATGTTGTCGACGATTACGGGGAATTCCCACTCGTCCGCATTAAAATCCCATGAACGCAACGAACCCACGTTTTCGTTGAAACGGGTGGCCAAGGTCTGGGCACTTTCCACGATAACTTTAGCGTAGCTACTGTCGTTGGTAATCTTAAGGCCTTCGCCGAAGCTGCAGAAAATCTTAAAACCCATGTCGTGGGTGCCGTCGTTATGTTTTTGGCTTTCCATGAAGGATGTCCAAGTAGCCGCCTTTTTCTTAAAGGCATCGTCACCGGTGAGTTGGTACAGATGCCACAGATTTCCGGGGAAAAAGCCGCTGGTCCAATCTTTGGATGGTGTTTTCCGGATGGTCTTTGTGGAATCTGTATAACTTCTTGGAAACGCCATTGAATCCGCAGGGTATTCCAATAATTTTTGGTAGCGTACCTGTAAAAGGGAATCAACGGAAATCGATTCGCCCATATCTTTGCTTTTGCCGTTTGACTTGCAGGAAACCGATAGCGCCAAAAATCCGATGCTAAACACCAAATATGTAATTTTTTGCATAGTGTTTTGAATTTTAAACTCCCCCTGGGAAATTAATCCCACTGGGGGAACATGGTATAGGGAGTTCAACAGTTCTTAATACCCGGGGTTGTTCGAACCTAGGTTAGGGTTTCTTTCCAGTTCATCGCCCGGCAATGGAAAAAGATAATCGCGTGCCGGGTCAAAATTGGGTTGTGGTTCCAAACCGTTGGGACCGAAGGCTTCCGTGCCCAATTGACGGCGCTTGATATCGTACCAACGTTGGAATTCAAAAGCGAGCTCCCATTTCCGTTCTTCCAAAACCATATCCCTGAAATCGGTTTGGGAAAGTCCCGCTGCAACATCCTCTGGAAAAGCTTTCAAATTACCAGCATTGTTCCTTGCCCTGGCACGTACCCGGTTGACGTACCCGGCGGCTTCGGCCGAGGCGGGACTTATCTCATTCAGGGCTTCCGCGGCAATCAATAATACTTCGGCGTAGCGCATCAGGGAATAATTGAAGCTAGAGGCGCGGCCGTTGAGATCTGCGGTCGCTCCCGGAAAACGGATATACTTGGCAATGTAGGCACTCTGGATATTTCTGGAGTCGAAATCGGGGAATTTCGAAAAGGGTTCCACGACCCCATTGAAAATACCTGTCGTATCAAGGCTTACCGCTTTTCTGTAATCCCGTCCATCCCACGCATTGTATACGTTGATGGTCGGTACGGCCACGGACCATCCACCCCCGATGTTGCCTCGTTCGTCGGCCCTGATACCGGTAAGGGCAGGGGTATAGTCCCTGCCCGTATCGCCGTCGCTGAACCCGTTGAAGTTCAAGGTGAGCAAAAATTCATTAAGTCCATCCTGTTCGTCCGCATTAAAAAGATCTTGAAAATCCGCTGCTAGGCCCAAGTTGAATTCCCCTTCGCCATCGATCAC
>NZ_JBGTHY010000276.1:0-18631 GCF_041745955.1 Pricia sp. | reverse complement strand
CCAAGAGCCGTCCCAATTTAGGTTGAACCCTCCGATCGTACCGACCTGTTGGCGGTTTACATTGGTGTTGCCCTGCCCTTCGTTGTCTACCTGCGCATCGTATTCGACGCCGATGGAGTTCGTTCCGAAAACAAAACCGTTTTGGCCATCCTTATAGGTGTCCAAAATAAAAAATAAATGCATCGGTATTATCAAGATTGGCATCACGCCGTGCATCCGATACCACCAGTTTATCAGGTTGTTTATCGTAACAGACTACGGATACGAAGAAGGTTTCGGCGGTATACCCCACCCGGATCTCGGTCTTTTCGGAAGCCGGCCTTCCGAAGTTGGGTTGTGCCTGGGTCAGATTGTCAAATGCAGCGACCCCCTGCCAAATTTCGTCGTTCAGGACGTCGCCGTCGATAACTGGGGTTTTTTCTAGTGCCGTGGCTGCCATAGCGGGCTTTTCGCTTAAACGTGAACTGTTCGACAAATCTTGGGAAGCCGCACCAAAGCAGCTTAGGCAAGCTATGAGACCCGAAAAAAAGGTTCTGAAGAGTGGCATCTGGTTTGAATAAATAGTCGTCTTACTAAAAATAAGCTATTCCGCCGAAATCCCTTTAAAGGTCATTTTTACGGGTTTTACGGTGCCGTCGTCGTTGAACTCCATTCTATCCAGGCAGACCACGCGGTGATCTCGGTCCTCGTTAGGGTCGTACGAATCCCTTCCGGGTCTTTGAATGTCGTTGGCCCCGAAAAACAGGAAGTATTTATCGTTTTTTTCAATGATCGAGGGTGCCCATAAAGCTTGTCGTAACCACTTGATCTGGGTAGTATCCAAAATGCGTTTGTGCTTTTCCCAGTTGACCAGATCCTTGGATGAAAAGGCATCGAAATGCAACTGCTTGTCGTAATCGTTGGAAAAGGTCGGGAAAACCCAGTAGGTATCGTCGAAAACCACGCCCTCGGGGTCGGCGTACCAGCCTTCGAAAATAGGGTTGCCATCTCCAGGTTTCTTTTCTTGGGAAATACCTGAAATGCCAATGGTAATGCAGGCGATGCTTAGTAGGAGTTTTTGTTTCATAGCATTTTGTTTGGTGCTCGGTGCTTGGTGCTCGACTGAACATACTAAAGCTCGATCCGCTTCCCCGTTTCGGCCGATTTTTTGGCGGCTTCGAGAATCTCAACCACGATCAGGTTGTTCGATAGCGACGAAAGGTCGTTTTCGGGCTTAATTTTTCCCGAAAGTACGGCTTCAAGATACGCTATGTGATTTTTGTAATACTCCTGGGGCAAGGCTATCTTTTCCGTTTCTACCGGAGTTTTGTTCTTGACCAGCGTCTTTCCGTTCGGAGCGTAATAGGAGCTGGTTGTCCCATAAACCTCGAAACTTTTGATGCTGTACGACCAGTTCCAAGAGGCTTCGATGATACCGATGGCGTCTACATATTCCAACGTTATGGTAGCGTCGTCGTCGACTTTCGGGTATACTTCGGGCTTCATTTGTTTCGTTACCGCGGTGACCGCAATAGGCCGCTTCCCGTTCTGCAGCCAGGTCATGAGATTGGCGCCGTAACAACCAAAATCCATTACCGCGCCACCACCGTTCTTTACCGGGTCGGTGAGCCAGGCCAAAAATTCTTTGCTGCAACCGATTTCCTTGGGGCCTTCGTGGCCGTCTTTTGCGATCATTTTGGTAGTCTTTCCGAAATCGGACTCCCCCACCAACGCCTTCATCCGCTGTACGCTGGGGTACCAAGTGGTCTCGAAGTTCGTCAATAAATGGGTATTGTTTTCGCGGGCAAGCGTGGCCATTTTTTGGGCATCCGCCAAGGTGGTCGCCAAAGGTTTTTCGACCATAAGTGGTATTTTCATGGGAAGGCAGATTTCCGCCACTGCCAAATGTTCATTGATGGGGTTATAGGCCATGACCACATCGGGACTCACCTTCTTTAGCATAGTTTCCGTATCCGGATAGAACAACGTATCGGGTACTTGGTAATCCTTTGTATAGCGGGCTATCAGGTTCTTGTCGCTTTCCGCTATACCCAACAGTTTTACCCGGTTTTCCCGGTAGGCGTTCATGATTTCATGGGCATGGTCATGGCTGAGGCCTACGACAGCCACTTTTAGAAGGTCTTGGGCGTTGTTTTGGTAGGTGGTGAGCATGAAGACGGTTAAGAGTACCAATAATTTATTTTTCATAATTTAAATAGTTTCACATTTATAGTTAAGCGGCTATCAATACGCCATAAATCAACGTTCTATCCCGCTATTTTCGAATTCAAAAATTTTAGGAAATTGTAGTTTCCCGACGAAACCTCCGCCTTCGGCATTTTTTATTATTGAGCCAATATAATTATCTACCGACCTCTATCCTAAATCATTTGCTACTCCTCTCCGACTTCAATTTCTCCCGTATCTGTTGGACCTCTTCCCAAGGCAGCACATTGCTTTTACCCGCCCAATCGTCATAAAGGGATATCATTTCCTGTGCCTTTTCGGGTAGGGTTTCAATCAGGTTATCGGTTTCGGTACGGTCTTTTCCATATCATAAAGCTCCCAATTCTCCTTGACGTCCTTTTCCCATTTCTGTACCAGCTTGTACTTGCCCAAGCGGACGGCCTTATTGCCTTCATGTTCCCAGAAAATGGGTTCGGTATGTATTCGTTTCGGGGCCTCCTGAAAAAGGGGGCGTAAGCTTTTACCGGCGGTGGGCACGATGTCGTTCCCTTTATATTTTTTGGGATAGGCGGCCTCAGCCAAGTCTACCGAAGTCGCCATAAGGTCGGGCAAAAAGCCGTGTTCGCGAATGGTCTCTCCTCTTTTCTCCGTTGGGATGCCCTTGGGCCAATGTACGATAAACGGCGTGGCCATGCCACCCTCGTGCAAAAAATGCTTGTATTCGCGATATGGCGTATTGGATGCGTTTGCCCAGGCCCTGCCGTAAGACAGTACATAGCCCTCCTTGGTTTCCAATTGCTCGGCAGGCCCACTGCCCAGTTCGTCGAATTCGGCGCAGGCCCCGTTATCGTTCAGGAACATGATGATAGTATTCTCGAACTGGCCGCGGGCCTTGAGGCTATCGACCAATTTCCCGATGTTTTGGTCCATCCGGTCGACCATCGCCGCGTAGATGGCCATCCGTAAATCCAATTCCTTCTTTTTTTCGTCGTCGATGGAATCCCAGTCTCGGGAATCCTGTTCCGTGAGCTTCCAATTGGCATCGATCAGGCCCATCTCCTTCATCCGGGCGTAGCGTTCTTCACGTAGTTTTTGCCATCCTTCGCTGTATTTTCCTTTGTATTTATCGATGACGTCCTGCGGGGCCTGAATGGGCCAGTGCGGGGCGTTGTAGGCAAGATACAGAAAAAAAGGACTGTCCTTGTTCGTGTCATCCGTATCGGCGATAAATTGGATGGCCTCGTCGGTAAAGGCATCTGTAGTGTAGTAATTTTCATCGGCAATCTTTATACTATCGTTACCTACAGTAATGCCACGGGGATATTCCGGTTTGAAAAGATTGGTCGCCCCCGGTATAATACCATAGAATTTATCGAATCCCCTCTGCAACGGCCACATTTTTTCGTCGGTATACCCCACATGCCATTTGCCGGTCATCAGGGTCCGGTACCCGGCGTCTTTCAAAACCTCGGCTATCGTTACCGTATTCGTGTTTAAAGAACCACGATACCCCGGAACCTCGTAATCATGTCCTGTAGGATTTTCTGGAGAATTGGTCATATGTCCGATACCCGCTTGATGCGGATAGCAGCCCGTCAATAGCGAAGCCCTGGTCGGGCAGCAACGGCCGGTGTTATAGAACTGCGTAAATTTCAGTCCGTTTTCGGCAAGCGCCGTTAGGTTCGGGGTCTCGATCTCGCCTCCATAAGGCGCAATATCGGAATAGCCCATATCGTCGGACATGATCAGGACGATGTTGGGGCGGTCGTCTTTGGCAACAGTTTTCTCTTTAACCGCTTCTTTGCAGGAACCAAAGAGAAATAGTGTTGAAATAACGCAATAAAGTTTACTGAATATGTTCATCCTATTTATGTATTCATGACCAACCGCTCCGCCTGCTGCACCAGACCTTGCGAACGCTGCGTTCATCGGAGGCTAGTGAAAAAAGGGGAGCATCCTTTACATCACTTCTGAAGTTCATTGATAATTTCTTGGTTCACCTTTTTCACCCTCGCAAAATCCATCTTATCCACCTTTCTATCATAGGTCATAAAGCCGGTGACCTCGCCCTCGACGTCGGTGGTCTGGGTGTAGATCGCCCCGGAGAAACCGGACTTGACCATTTTTTTCAGTTCTTCGGCGTATTCTACATATTGATCCGTAGTTTCCTTGGAATTTTTGAACTTGACGTAGCCCCAGTTTTCATCGGGACGCCATAGATGCCCTTCCAAGGCCAGCCCTATTCCACCGTATTCGCCCAGAACATTGGTGCGCTCGGCATCGTACAGGTACATGGCGGGACCGGGATAATTGTGCAGGTCTACGATATCGCCGGTCCGGTAAAAATTGCCGCCACTGGCCGCGTTGACCAAACGGCTTGGGTCGTAGGCTTTTGTCCATTCCGAAATTTCCTCGGTCTTGAACTGGCCCCAGGCCTCGTTGAAGGGCACCTAGGAGACGATGCTGGGGTGGGAGAACAGATAGTCCATGATTCCCTGCCATTCTTTTCGGTAGATGGCTTCCGATCGGTCAGTCCTTTTAAATTCCGAACCGTCAAAATAGCTATGGTTCTGCCACTGCGGGCCCGCAATCCTTTTTTGCGACACGGGTTCCAGCCATACGGTCTGCCAGATGCCCGTAACGGGCGTATACCAGATGCCTTTAGGCTCCTTGACCTGTTTCCCTCGAGGTTGGGGCCCCTCATCGGTGGGATCCCATACCTTAACGATCAATTGTTGCTCCCCGTCGCCCAAAAAAGGGGTAATATTAAAGGAGAAAGGGGTATACCCACCCTCGTGCGAACCTACCTTTATGTCGTTGATCCAAATATCGGTCTTCCAGTCCACCGCCCCGAAATGCAACAGGATATTCTTGTCCTCCCAATCGGAGGGTACATCAAAAGCGGTGCGGTACCAGAGTTCGTTTTTTGCACCGACGGCTGCCATGACGCCCGATAAACTGGACTCCGCGGCGAATGGCACCAGAATCTTGCCGTCGAACTTCTGGGGAAAGGACTTTCCACGGGGCCGTATGGCGTACTCCCACAATCCGTTCAGGTTTTTCCACTCCGGCCGCTCCATCATCGGGCGCGGGTATTCGGGCAGCACGTTCTCGGGATCTATTTTTTGCGCCCATTCGGTCTTTATCTTATTTCCGGCAGGTTTCCATTGGGCCGCAATCCGAATGGAAAATAAGAGGGCGGCCAGAACAATCAAAACTTTTTCACGTTCATCAAAAAGGATTTTTAAAAGGTTCGATATATTTTTGTCAACAAAGGGCACTTTTAAATACAATTCAGGGCTTTTTCCTTTATGGGTCCAATTTACTGTACAAAGCGCTTAAACAAAAAATTAATCTTAATTTAGAGGGATTTTGAAACGATTTGTCCTGACTTGACACGTTTTGTTGTATGTTCAATAATTTCCCGGAACGTTACCAATACTGGAAAATTCTGAAAACAAGACCATCACCCGACCGTTCCGGACAAGCACCTACACCGATAAAACCTGAAAATTTGAAAAAGGCATTAACCGTTTTGTTCCTAAGCTTTCTGGCCCCCTTGTTTCTGTCGGGGCAGCAGTTCTATTTCAGACATTACCAGGTCGAGGACGGGCTTTCCCATAATTCAATATTGAGCTCTTTGCAAGATGAAAAGGGGTTCATGTGGTTCGGCACAAAGGACGGCCTGAACCGGTTCGACGGCTATACCTTCAAGGTGTTCCGGAACGACCGTGGGAATCAGAATAGCCTGGGCAGTAATTTTGTGGAATGCCTCCACGAATACAATGGCGACCTATGGGTGGGCACCGATAGCGGGGTGTTTCTGTACAATGCCAAACTTGAAAACTTTGAGGCGCTCGATGCCCTTGGTAACTTCCCTATTCTCGACATTGAAAACGACGACGAGGGTAACCTGTGGTTCGTTGCCGGAAATACCTTGTCGAAATACAATGTGGCCTCCAAAAAATTGACCCGTTTCGATACCGGTGACTTTTTTCCGGTCGAAGAGATCACCAAAACCCCGGATGGGATCCTCTGGGCCGCCAACGCCAATTTTATATATAGATACGACCGCAAAAACGACACCTTCAAGACCATCGAAATTCTAGCTGAATCCGACAATGGTCTGCCCCTAAGAATAAGTAAAATATCCCCTCTTAACGAAAACACGCTTCTTATAGGTACCCAAAACCACGGGGCCCTACGCTTCGATATTTCCAGCGAAATAGCCGAGAAATTACTGCCCGAAAGCGAAGACCCGCTTTACGTAAGGGATTTTGCGGTCAAGGATAAAGAACTGTGGATGGCCACCGAATCGGGACTCTACATCTACGACCTGAAAAATGGCACTTACGAAAACCTAAAAAAAAGCTACAACGATCCCTATGCACTTTCCGACAATGCCCTATATACGTTGACCATCGATACCGAAAACGGGGTCTGGATCGGCAGCTATTTCGGGGGCATCGACCATTATCCCAAACCGTATGCCCAGTTCGATACCTATTTTCCGAAAACCGGCGAAAATTCGATCAGCGGAAATGCCGTGCGCGAAATCAAAAAGGATACTTTCGGAAACCTATGGATAGGCACGGAAGACGCTGGCCTGAACCGATTGAATCTAAAGTCCAAACAGTTTACCGGTTACATGCCGTCCGATGACGGACATACCCTGTCGCACTACAATATTCACGCCCTGTTGCCCAGGGGTGACCAGCTATGGGTAGGTACTTTTGAACACGGTCTCGATATCATGGACCTTACGACCGGCGAGGTCATAAAACACTATCGCCTGGGAGATGGCCACGGGCTTTCGAGCAATTTCATTTATGCCCTTTACGAAGACGGGGCGCAAACCATATATGCCGTGACTGCATCGGGCATACAGACCTATGATCCCGAAAAAGACAGGTTCGATATCGTGGACGGGTTTCCACCGACCCTGTTTTTTACGGCGCTTATGAAGGACGTCGAAGGAGTGCTGTGGGCAGGCTCGTATTGGGACGGTCTCTATACTTTCGATCTCAAAACGAATAAGAAAAGGATGTTCAGGAATGACGATAGAAAACCCAATGCCATCAGTGCCAACGGTATAAATGCCATCTTTCAGGACAGCAAAAGGAATATTTGGGTCACTACCGAAAACGGACTTAACCGCTACCGGAAGGAATCCGAAGATTTTAGAACCTATACTACCCAAGACGGTTTCCCGAGCAACGTTTTCTATTCCATTATAGAGGATGCCAAAAACCGACTTTGGATAAGCACCTCCAACGGATTGATAGCCTTCGACCCCGAAACGGAAGAAAAAAAAGTCTACACCAAGGCCAACGGACTGTTGAGCGATCAATTCAATTACAATTCGGCGTACAAGGCCGATAACGGAAGGATGTATTTCGGTAGCGTAGGCGGACTGATCAGCTTCGATCCCGATGAATTTATGGAAAATACCTACTCGCCCCCTATTTTCATTACCGGTCTACAAATAAACAACAGAGAGGTATCGATAGACCCATCCGGCTCGCCGCTACAAGAATCGGTCATCCAGACCTCAAAAATACAGTTGGGGCCCAACGAATCATCCTTTAACATCGACTTTGCGGCTCTTGGCTTTAATGCTCCGGAGACCAGGGAATATTGGTATAAGTTGGAAGGCCTGGACGACGCATGGATCGATCTGAACAAAAAGCACAACGTATCGTTCACCCAATTACCGGCCGGTGACTATACCTTTAAGGTGAAATCCTTGAACAATAACGGCGTTTGGAGCAAAGAGGCTTCCCCCTTGCAAATCGAAGTCCTGCCCGTACTTTGGAAAAGCCATTTGGCCTACGCCCTTTACATCATCATCTTCGGCATATTGATCTATCTCGGATTTCGGGAATACCATCGGCGGATCAAGGTGAGTAACTTACAAAGGATAAAACAACTCAACCACAGAAAGGAAAAAGAGGTCTATCGGGCCAAAATCGAGTTCTTTACCAATATATCCCATGAAATACGTACCCCGTTGACGTTGATAAAGAGTCCGTTGGAAAAAGCAATGGATAAAATTAAGGGAGATCCGGGGATTTTCGAGAACCTTTCCATCGTAGAAAGAAACACCGACCGGCTTTTGGATCTGGTGAACCAGTTACTCGATTTTAGAAAGACCGAGACCGAAGGGATGCATCTTACTTATGTGGAAACCAACATCCCCGAATTGCTACAGAAAACGTATGACCGGTTTAGCGAAGCCATTAAGGACAAGGAAATCGATTTTAAGATGAATATGGGGGAAAAGGATGTTTCTGCCTTTGTCGATGCCGAGGCCTTTCGGAAAATTGCGGCCAACCTCTTTGGCAACGCCATAAAATACGCAAAAAAAGAGGTTGAGGTTCTCTTGACGGCGGATGTAAAAAACTTCGTGCTGCGAATCGACAACGATGGAAACCTGATTCCTCCACATCTTAGGGAAAGGATATTCGAACCTTTTTACCGGTTAACGGGCTCGGAAAACCAGACGGGAACGGGCATCGGGCTGGCCTTGGCCCGAAGCCTAACCGAACTGCACCAAGGCCGGTTGCACCTAGATACGGACAACGGAAAGACGAACCGCTTTATACTCGAACTGCCCCTGCATCAGGAAAAAGAATTTAGGCTGACCCAATCGTCCACCGAAACAAGGGAACGCCGAGAAAACCTGCCGGAAGAAAAACCCCGGGATCCGGTATCCATCGAAAACGGTAAAAGCATTATTCTTTTGGTAGAGGACAGTGAGGAACTCTTGAACTTTGTCGCCAAGGAACTCGAAGTTGAATACCATATACGTAAGGCCTCGAATGGGATGCAGGCCCTACAAATCTTGGGGGAAGAAAACATTCAGCTGGTTATTAGCGATGTCATGATGCCGGGCATCGACGGATTTACACTTTGCAAAAAAATCAAGACCGATCTGGAGATCAGCCATATTCCCGTAATTATGCTCACCTCAAAAAGTGCGGTAAACGCAAAAATGGAAGGCCTTGAATCGGGTGCGGATGCCTATATCGAAAAACCTTTTTCTATGAGGCACCTGAAGATACATGTGGCCAACCTTCTCGAAAACCGCAGGCATGTACTCGAACATTATTCCAGTTCGCCCCTGGCCCATATCAAAAGTATCGCCAACACTAAGACCGATGAAACCTTTATCAAAAAACTCGACAAGGTCATCTACGAAAACATGGCCGACCACGATCTCAACGTGGAGACCCTGGCCGAAATTATGCACATGAGCCGATCGACCCTCTACCGAAAAATAAGGGACATCTCGAACCTCAGCCCCAATGAACTGATCAACATCACCCGTTTAAAAAAGTCGGCAGAGCTAATAAAGACGGGGAAGTACAAGATTTTCGAAGTAGCCGAAATCGTAGGCTATAATTCCCCTACCAGTTTTGGGCGCAATTTTCAAAAGCAATTTGAGATGACGCCGTCGGAATACATGAACGGGGAAAAGGTGTAAAATAAAGAAGCAAAAGCCCATTTTTTCTTAAAGAATCCGTGAAAACTGTGAATCATGGTTATGAATACTCAAAACTCCCTCAACGAAAGTTAAAGTATTAGGAAAGGTCAACAATAAAAATGCTTTTGAAACTTTTATCCTGTTCTCAAAGAGTGGTTTTCAAGAATTTTTCGCTGTTATTGCATCCCTCAATGCGGCAATTTATCCCTCAATACCCCATACACAAACGTGCCCAACAGCGCAGCAGCAATGACCACAAGAATGGAATAATAGCCGGCACCGACCAACACGTACATAGGTCCCGGACACGCCCCCGCCAAGGCCCAGCCCAATCCGAAGATGATACCGCCGATCAGATAACGGGAGACGCCCTTATCCTTTGGTTGCAAACGCATTTCTTGATTGCCGAAGGCTTTTAAATTCCTCCGTTTGATGACCTGAACACCAAGTATTCCCAACACCAACGCCGAACCGATAATACCATACATATGGAACGCGCCGAACTGGAACATTTCATAAATTCGAAACCACGAGGCCGCTTCGGATTTGTACATGACGATCCCAAAGAAAACGCCTACCATTAAATAAGTAATGTATTTCATTTTTTATCCGAAAATTAAAGGATATAACAAATGGACCATGACCAAGCCACCGATAAAGAATCCGATTACGGCGATCAGCGATGGCAACTGCAAATTACTTAGACCGGAAATGGCGTGGCCGGAAGTACAACCACCGGCATAGCGGGCCCCAAACCCCACCAGGAATCCACCTAAAATCAAAACACCAAGAACAAACGGGTCGCCCAACTGTTCGGCGGCAAAGATTTCAGGGGGCAAATAGGCATCCCCCGCACTAGCGATACCATAATCTTCGGAAAGCTGTCGGGCGACTTCGGGGTTGATTTCGACCGTGTTCTTAGACATATACCGGGATGCCAAAAATCCACCGATAACGGCGCCTACCACGACCATCAAATTCCAGCGTTCCTTTTTCCAATCGAACCGAAAAAAATCCGAAACCTTACCGGCGCCGCCTATGGAACACATCGTACGTAGGTTTGAGGACATTCCAAATTGTTTCCCCAAAAATAACAAAACGAACATAATTAGGGCGATCAAGGGGCCGGCCACATACCAAGGCCAAGGTTCATATATCCAATCCATATACTGATTTTAGTGCGAATATCCTTATTTTAGGGTTGCGGCACGGTAACAAAGGTTACATTGATAGCTGTTATTTTTTTCCTTCCAAATACGTACCCTGCCCAAAAGTAAAGATATCGGAAGGTGTTCTTGCCGTCTTCAAAATATTCTCCATATCAGCCACGATATCCGGATGTTCCGAAGCTATATTGTTTTCTTCACCTTGGTCCTTATCCAGATCATAAAGTTCCAAGGGGCCGTCGGGGTTTTTGAAAACGTTGTATCTGACCGCTTTCCACTTGCCTTTTCGTACGGCCTGTCGACCTCCTTTTTCATGGAATTCCCAATACAGGTAGTCGTGTTCCTTTTGATTTGCATCCTTCCCTAAAAGCGTGGGCAAAAGGGAAACGCCATCCATGTTATCCGGTGGCGTTATCCCGACAATTTCGGAAAAGGTCGGAAAAATGTCCCAAAAAGCCGAAACGTAATCCGATTTGGAGCCCGGGGCTATCTTGCCCGGCCAACGGGCGATCATGGGCACGCGGATACCCCCTTCGTACAAGTCTCTTTTTGTGCCTTTTAAGGGCCCGTTACTATCAAAATATTCCGGATCCGCCCCGCCTTCGGTGTGGGGGCCGTTATCGGAGGTAAATATGATAATCGTATTGTCGGCAAGGCCCAAGCCTTCCACTTTGGCCATAATGTCGCCCACTTGATCGTCCAACACATTGATCATAGCTGCAAAGGCGGCATGGGTCTCCTCTTGCGACCTATACGGACCCAGGTTGAATTCAGGGCCGTCATCAACGCCTTCGTAAGCCTTTTCAGGAGGATATTTGCCACGGTGACTTTCCATATAGGCTTCCGGAGCGGCCAACTCCGCATGCGGGATTATGGACGGCACAAATAAGAAAAAAGGGGTGTCCTTATTGGTATCGATAAACTTCAGGGTCTGCTTGTGGATGAGTTCAGGGGCATAGGCACTATCCTTGGCATCCGTATTTTCCGGAAGTACGATGGAATCATTGTTCGACCATAAATGATACGGATAATAGTTATGTCCCAAACGTTGGCAATTATAACCATAGAAAGTATCGAAGCCTTGGTTGGTGGGGTCGCCTTCCGAACCCGGAGATCCCAATCCCCATTTGCCAAAAGCCCCTGTGCTATAGCCCACTTTTTTGAGGGCCTCGGCGATGGTGTAAGTGCCATCAGGAATCGGGTACTGCCCTTCAGGCCTCACCTCTTTGTTGCCCCTGACGACCGTATGCCCTGTATGCATGCCGGTCATCAAGGCCGATCTTGATGGGGCACAGACGGTACTGCCCGAATAGTGCTGCGTAAACAACATACCTTGTTCGGCCAGCTTATCGATGTTGGGCGTCTTGAACTTTTTCTGTCCGTAAACGCTTAGGTCCCCATATCCCAGATCATCGGCCAAAATGTAAATGATGTTGGGCTTGACGATGCTATCGGCGGTTTCATTGGCCATGGAACCTTTGTTTTCTTTTTTTTGGGATTCGTTACACGAAACCATAAGAATAATGGCCAATGCGAGAAGATATTTAGAATATAATTTCATTTATGTGTGCTGATTTTGATGATTGGTCAAGGGCGTTAGCCATATTTTTCTTAAAAAAATCGTTAAACCCAAATAGGATGATATCAACTTTTGTAAATATTAGGACTGTACAAAATAAACTTCCTGCCAGAAGTCGTCAAATCCCAGTCCTAAAAAACTGAACGAATGTAGGTATTGTTCAAAACATAACTGTCGAACATTTCGGCGTTTTCGGGGATGGCCCCTTCGATCTGCATCCAACCCTCGTACTGAATCTCATCTATCGCTTTTCGTACTTCCTGAAAATCGATTTTCCCCTGTCCCAGTAGATACCCGTTCTCCTTGACGTGGAATTCGCAGATATTTTCCTTCCCCAACTGGCGTATCTCATCGTAGATATTATACCCCATTTTGTGGGAATTGGCCACATCATAATACACCTTTACGTTCGGTGAATCGACAGCATTTAGAATGTCTATATGTTCCTCGGCGCTTAACCATGATTCGATGCCCAGGATAATTCCGTTTTCCTCGGCCTTTGGGGCCACCTTTTTGAGCCTTTTGATGGTTTCTTGGGTACCTTCGGCATCGTTTTTAAGGTCTCCCTTGTTGAAGAATGCCAGCAGAACTACTTTACAATCCATTTTTCTGGCGACGTCGATACTATCGGAAACCCATTGCTCGGCCCGGGGGTCGGATTTGTAGGGAACGTTGTTCATTTCGCCAATGGCAATACCGCCTATGGCCATGTCGTATTTCTCACAAGCCGCATTATATTTTTGTTGTATTTCTTCCTGCCTTAGGTGCATATCATCGCCCAAGGTACCCAAACTCACCTGAACGCCATCGAGTCCGATTTCCTTTCCGACCTGTATAGCTTCTATCTTGGCCTGTTGCTCGATCGACCAATCGCAGGCCCCGATTTTGAACCTTGCGTTTTTATCCTTTGCAAAAGCTTCAGGGGCACCCAAATATGCCAAGCCAAACAACCCAATGGAGGATTTTAACGCTTGTCGTCTGTTGATTTTAGTGTTCATAGGTTTAGCTTTGACGGGTTAAGGGAATTATTGTGTGCTATTTTCAAGGGTCAATAAATAGGCACTCAGATTGGCGAGATCCTGATCAGTAAGCCCCAGTGATGCCGCCGTGGGCATAATGCCTGTTTTTATTTCCACTTTGCTATCGATTTCTTCGGAAGGAATCACGATACGCTTTCCTACCATATCCTTTAGAACCGTGGTTTCCCCTTCGGAAAGTACAAAACCGTAGAAGGCTTGTCCGGATTTTGTCCTTATCATTACCGGTTCATAGCCAAAGACAATGGAGGCGTTAGGATGGATTACGGCATCGAGGATGGCCGGTTTATCGAACTTTTGGCCAATGGAGGACAAATCCGGACCTATATCGCTACCCACCGACCCGTTTTTGTGGCAGGTGATGCATTGGCCCCTAAATAGGGTTTCCCCTGCGGCAACATCGGATTTTAATTTTAGAATGTCTGTGACGGAATAGCGTTTTTCGTCAGGTGCGTTGAAAAAGGGACGGGCCAAGGTACGGACCTCCGACCCGGGACTGGCGAAAATGGCTTGGGAAACCCCATCGACAATTTCTTGGGAAAGTTGTTCTTCGGCGGCCAGGCTTATCAGCAACCGGCCCCCGACCAAGCTGCCCGCCATCCGGTTGCCGGCCTCGATCCTTTTGGCGACCGGAAGGGCCTTATCCAAAAGGCTTTCCTCTAGTTTTGTGATATCTTCGGGTAGCGTAAAGCTGTACGCGCTTTCCGATGGCCAGTCCCATAAAGCGTACCAATCGTTGGTCTTCCTGAAATCTAGCCACCACCCTGCCAAATCGCTCACGACATCGTTCCTGGCCGAATCTTTCAGGTCGAACATCGCTTTGACGGCAGCTTTGTCATCGATAAAGGCAAGCGCATCGACAGCACGGCTTTTGAGGCTATCGGAAAGGTTCTCCGCCAACGCCCTTTGCTTTAATGCGGTTATAGCCGCTTTTGGATGTATCCGCCAGACCAAGGAGGCAAACGCATCTGACCAGTTCGAGGGATTCTTGGGCTGGGCCGAAAGCAGATCTTCATAAGCGATCTCTTCCTTCCCCTCCATCGCCGTCCCCAAGGCTTCGAGGTACCAACGGTCTTTTCCGTCATATCCCGTAGATAATTCCTTGATTAACGGACCACTTTTTCCCCAGGGAACATCCCGCAAAGAAATAGCGACCTCCCTACGGACTTGCGGCGAAGGGTCATCAACTGCCATAGATGCATATTTTAAGGCCGATTCCCCATCATTTTTAAGCGCGCGGTAAGCCGCGACCCTTATCCGCGGATCCGGTTCATTTTTTAAGATTCCCTCTACAAGCGATTTGCCTTGATCTCCCAGTTCAGCGAGCAACCAAACGGCCCGCGACCGATGATAGGGGTTGTCGGATTCCAGTATTTTTTTTACCCCATCGACGACTTGTTCCCCTTGGACCAATAGCCTTTCAAAACCTATATTCCTGACGTTTATTGCGGGATTGAGCAGTGCGGCCATCTGGCCTTCGGTGGTCGTCAAATCCAGTTTTGGGGTTTCCAGTTTTTTTCCTTCCGGGGCGATGCGGTAAATACGGCCATAGCCCAGGCTGTCCTTCATTTGGTGTCCCCCAACCACAGGATCGTACCAATCGGAAATGTAAATGGCCCCATCGGTTCCGACCGCCACATCGCTGGGCCTGAACCATTTGCGCTGGTCGTCATCGATTTCGTTCCAGACATAGCCCTCCGTATTTTCTTGGGTGGAGGCGATCAGGTCGTGCCGTTGCAAATCAAAGCCTGCGCCTTGGCCTGAAGGTTGATACGCAAAGATGACGTTACGACCGGCATCGGCACTTAGCAGCATTCCGCGATAATCGGGACCAAAGGCATCCCCTTCGTAAACCACTACTCCGGTAGGCGATCCAGCACCGGTATTGTCCCCCACCGGCATTACTCCCGGGTCGTCTTGATGCCAATGGGCTGCGAAGGTTCCTTGATCTGGTTTGCGGTCGGCCTCCCATGTGCGTTTGCCGTTGGCATTGAAATATCCTGCGTTACCTCCTTCCATGAGCCACGTAACCCGGCAGGTTTCCACTTGGTCGTCATTGTCGTTCTGCCACATATTCCCATAGGAATCCAACCCAACTTCGTACGAGTTTCGAAAATTATGGCCGACGACCGTAAGTCCATTTCCATGCCTGTCTGTTCTCAAGGCCAAACCCCCTACCCAGATGCGGCCGTCATCGCTTACTTGGGCGGGCTCGTTCTTATCATTATAGGGAGTTCCGCCAGCATAAACACTACCCGACCGAAGCTGCCAACCCGCCTTATCGGTTACCCGGTGCGGGCCAGCGTTCCCAGTGTTAAAATAATAGTTGCCATCGGGGCCAACTATTAAGGAATGGAGGCTATGGTCGTGATCAAATCCACCAAAACCGGTTAGAAAAATCTCTTTTTTATCAGGTACATCATCCCCGTTTTCATCGGTATAGACCAATAGGTTAGGTGAGCTGGAAACAAACACCTTATTTCCGACGACGGCAATGCCAAGCGGGGCTACAAGATCTTTATCCTGAACGAACACTTTTGATTTGTCGCTGATCCCGTCACCATCGGTATCCTCCAAAATCATGACGCGATCCCCTTTGTCGAAATTTAGATGGTGTTCCGGGTCATTGTTGAAATCCCGATAGTTCACGGCTTCCGTAACCCAAATCCTACCCTTATCATCCACATCGATATTCGTCGGATTATACAAGTCGGGAGATTCGGCCCATACAGTTACCTGCCAACCTTCGGGCACGCTAAAGCCATTATTCAGGCTCTTCTTGAAATTGAGTTCCGGGGTTTGGTACTCGGTGGTTCTGCTATCGTTACAACTTGTGAGGAAGCCGCTAATAATGGCGACCAAAGCTAAAATTGGCCGCCTTCCCACATTGTTATCAATATGCCCCATAGGATAAAAATAGACATTTAAACTTTTCCGTAGAAGACAGGATTAATTTATTATGGATTTACGGCTACCCATGTGAGATTATAAACCTATGGATCCGGAAATGCTCTAACTTTACGGAAACAGAACATTATGCAAACTATTTTAGGCGCCGGCGGTGCCATCGGCATCGAACTGGCCAAAGCGCTCACCCAATATACGACGGACATCCGACTGGTAAGCCGCAATCCCGAAAAAGTAAACGATACCGATACCTTGTTATCGGCAGATCTGTTGCAGGCCGATGACGTCAAAAAAGCGGTGCAGGGTTCATCCGTGGTCTATGTTACCGTGGGATTTCCCTATAATCTAAAAGTCTGGCAGAACCGTTGGCCGAAGTTAATGGAAAGTGTCATTGCCGCCTGTGTGGAATTCGACTCCAAATTGGTATTCTTCGACAACATATATATGTACGATTCCGATTATTTGGATGGGATGGACGAAGAAACTCCCATCAATCCCCCAAGTGAAAAAGGGAAGGTACGGGCACGAATCTCCCAAATGCTTATGGATGAAATAAACGCAGGAAACCTTACTGCCCTGATTGCCCGTTCGGCAGATTTTTATGGGCCGAGCATTGCCAACACCAGTATGCTCAACGAAACGGTGATCAAGAATCTCGCCAAGGGAAAAAAGGCCAATTGGATGGGCGCTGCGGATCGCAAGCACTCCTTTACCTATACGCCCGATGCCGGCAAGGCGACCGCACTTCTGGGAAACACCCCTGATGCCTACAACCAGGTCTGGCATTTGCCCACGGCCCCCGACCCTTACACCGGCAAGGAATGGGTCGAACATATCGCCAAGGCCTTAGGAACAAAACCGAAAATGCAGGTTGCCCCCAAAAGGATGATCCACCTGATCGGCCTGTTCGTGCCCGTCATGAAAGAAATGCCCGAAATGCTTTATCAGTATGATCGGGACTATGTTTTTGACAGCAGCAAATTTGAAAAGCGGTTCAATATGACACCGTCTCCGTATACCGAGGGCATTGCTAAGGTTGTGGCGGCCGACTATCCCAAATAGGGCAACTAAGAGCCTGTTTTAAACATTAAAACCATTTTTAGGGTCCGAAAGATGGCGTTCATCCTATTTTACTATTTAGAAATTCATTACCTTTATAGGTAGTTCTCCCCACCTTCCCCCATAAAATTCCCCCTTCAGTATTTAAATTTTTCAATGTTTGGTATTGTTCTTAACCTCCATTGGCATAACCACTTAATAATCATCCCATGAAAACAAAGTTAAGCCTGGCCGCTCTCGCCATGTTGCTGCTATCGGCAATCTACGTAACCCTTTCAAGATCGGAAGCTAATTCCGAAAACTTCCAAAAAGCAGGTATGAACCCCATCAAGTGTACCGTTGCCAAATACCTATTGAGCAATGTGGATACCACCCAACAGATCGCGCCCCTATTCGAAAATTTAGGGAACCTCCATGTTCCGATCAGCACCAGCAACGGACAGGCACAAAAATTTTTCGATCAGGGGGTTCGGCTTAGCTATGCCTTCAACCATGCCGAGGCACACCGCTCTTTTATGGAAGCCTCCCGCCTTGACCCCAATGCGGCCATGACCTTTTGGGGACAGGCCTATGCCCTGGGGGCCAATATCAACGATTTGTTTCCCGACGAGGAACGGAAACAAAAAGCCAATGAGGCCCTCGACAAGGCGAAAAAATTGGCATCCAAAGCGAGTCCAAAAGAGCAAGCCCTGATCGAGGCACTGGCCACTAGAAATAGCGAGGATTTAACGAAGGATATCGCCGATTTGAACAACGCCTATATGCAAGCGATGACCAAGGTCGTAGCGGAATTCCCAGAAGATGCCAATATTCAAACCATGTACGCGGAATCGGTCATGAACACCATGCCCTGGAACTATTGGGACAACGAGGGTAATCCAGCCCCGAATACCTTGAAAGGAAAAGCCGCATTGGAAAAGGCCATTCAGATCAATCCCGATCACCCGGGTGCACATCACTATTACATACATATGATGGAACTCCCCGATCCGGACCTCGCGGTGCCCAGTGCCGATAAGCTGGGTGCCTTAATGCCGGCCGCCGGGCATATCGTACACATGCCAGGGCACATCTATATTCGCGTCGGTCGCTATCAGGATGCGGTAAAAGCAAATCAGGAGGCCATTTTGGCCGACGAGGATTATATCTCACAATGCTATTCCCAAGGGATGTACCCCTTAGCCTATTATCCGCATAACCTTCATTTTCTATGGTCGGCCGCCAGTCTATT
>NZ_JBGTHY010000275.1:0-6644 GCF_041745955.1 Pricia sp. | reverse complement strand
GACCTGCAACTTTTCGCCTCTGAACCCGATATCATCAATCCCATCGCTATGAACTGGGATGAAAAAGGACGGCTTTGGGTCATAGAAACTGTAGATTACCCGAATACGGTAAAAGACAACGAGGGTCAGGGAGATGACAAGGTAAAAATACTTGAGGATACCGATGGCGATGGTAAGGCCGATAAGGTCACCGTCTTCGCCGAGAATCTTAATATTCCTACAAGTTTTGCCTTTTATGATGGTGGCATTATCATTTCACAGGCTCCGCAATTTATTTTTTTGAAGGATACCGATGGCGATGACAAGGCCGATGTAAAGGAAGTTTTGATAGACGGTTGGGGTACTTTTGACACCCATGCCGGACCATCGAACCTACAAAACGGTATTGACAATACCATTTATGGCGTAGTCGGCTATTCTGGTTTTGAAGGTAGCATTTATGGTCAGGAGCTAAACTTCAAGCAGAATATGTACCGTTTTGATCCTAGGAAGGAAAACTTTGAGGTACTGACAAATACGAGTAACAATACTTGGGGTCTTGGGATTACGGAAGACAATTCCCTGTTTGCATCCACCGCAAATAATACCCATAGTGTCTTTTTGGGCATTCCGAATAAAATTATGGATGGTTTGGTCGGTATTCCCGCGCAGGGAAGCCTGAAAATCGATGGCCACTACACCATGCAGCCCTTAACCGCAAATATCAGGCAAGTAGATGTTTTCGGGGGATTTACCGCCGCAGCGGGACATCATTTCTATACCGCGAGAAATTATCCGCGTACCTACTGGAACAAGGTTGCGTTTGTGTGTGAACCTACGGGGGGACTTGTACATATCGCCAAAATCGAAAGGGACGGGGCCGGTTATATCGAAAAGGACGGCGGCAATCTTTTGGCAAGTTCAGACGAATGGGTGTCCCCTGTAGAGGCCAAGGTCGGCCCCGACGGTAATGTTTGGGTGGCCGATTGGTACAATTTTATCATACAGCACAATCCCACACCGAATAAAGATCGTGGCGGTTACGACGCAGAGAACGGTAAGGGCAATGCCTATGTCAATCCGCTGCGCGACAAGTCCAAAGGCCGTATTTGGCGGGTGGTTCCAAAAAATGTTGGGAAAGAGGAAATTTTGACCTTGGATAGGGATACCCCCGATGCATTGGTAGCGGCCTTGAATAATGACAATATGTTCTGGCGATCGACGGCGCAACGTTTGCTTGTCGAACGTCAAAATACCGACGTACTGCCTAAACTTTACAAATTGGCCAATACTCCAAAACTGGATGCTTTGGGAATGAATCCGGCCGCCCTTCATGCGCTTTGGACCATAGACGGACTGACCGATCTGAATTCGGACACGGAAGCCTACAATGTTGTAAAGGGTGGATTATACCATCCGTCAGCAGCGGTACGCAAAGCCGCGATACAGATACTTCCAAAAAACGGGACAACCGACGCTGCTATTTTAGACACCAATACTTTAAATGATAAAAGTCCGTCAGTACGTTTGGCCGCACTGCTTTATTTCGCTGAAAGACCGGCTTCTGAAACTGCCGGGAAAATGCTTTACGGGATTAGTCAGGACAAAGCTATCATTGAAGATAATTGGCTGTCAAAAGCACTTTATGCGGCTGCCAGCAGTCATGCCGATGGGTTTATGGGCGAATATGCCAAGGCACACCCCGGATTTGACAGAAAGGCTGCCGTTGAGGACAAAAAGCAAGCGGTCGGGTTTGACGATCGAGATTGGAAAACCATACAATTGCCACAATTCATAGAGGATGCCGGACTGGAAATGGACGGGATCATTTGGTTTCGTAAGAATTTCAATTTCAATGGGGGCGCATCTTCCTACATCTCTTTGGGGCCCATCGACGATTCTGATGTGGTGTTCATTAATGGACAACAGATCGGTGCTACCGAAAGTGATTATGCACGGGATCGTTATTACAATATCCCAAATGGGTTGCTGAAGAACGGCGAAAATACGATTGCCATTCGTGTGGAGGATACCGGCGGTGGGGGAGGTATCTATGGTAAACCCGAACAATTGTTCATACGTTCCGGTGAAAAAACGGTGCAGCTGTCCGGAGCCTGGAAATACGAAGTCGAAACGGACTATGGCCAAAGTACGAACACTACTTTCGGGGGAGTGCCCATTGCGGATTTTGTGGCCAAGAATTATAGTAGTGTTAAAACCAGTGCGCAAGACGGTTCAAATACGGTAGACTCAGAAGCTGCGGTCATTACCATAAAAACGGTACAAAATGAAATGAAATACGACATTACCGAATTTGTGGTAGAGGCCGGTCAACCTGTGAATCTGGTGTTGGAAAATGTCGATTTTATGCAGCACAATTTGGTTATTATTAAACCTGGAACGACCGATACGGTTGGTTCGGCGGCCGACAAACTGGCCATGGACCCGAATGGTGCCGAATTGGACTATGTTCCTAAAATGGGGGAGGTCTTGTTTGCGACCGCTCTGGTAAATCCAGAGCAAACGGTAACCCTAAGATTTACGGCACCGACCGAGCCGGGAATGTATCCGTTTATCTGCACTTTTCCGGGGCATTGGCGCATCATGCAAGGGGTCATGAAAGTGGTCGGGAGTGCGTTGTGAGTGTAGTCAAAAGACTAAAAAACTTGAAACAACCTTATGTACGATAAACTAAAATACGGTGTAAGCACATGGCTTTGGCAATCCCCTTTTACCACGGAATGGATTTCCTTGTTTCCAAAAATAAAGGCTATGGGCTATGATGTGGTCGAAATTCCGGTGGAAGACCCAGAACTGATCGATGGCACAACGGTGAAAAAAGCCCTATCCGATAATGGCCTGAAACCTACGGTCTGCGGTGTATTTGGCCCGACTAAGGATTTGACTTCCGATGATGTTATCCTTCATGAAAACTGCTTCCGATATGTAGAAAAGAGTTTTGAACTCTGTGCCCTCTTGGAAGTCGATTTTCTCGCTGGCCCCATGTATTCTGCCGTAGGCAAGGCCCGAATGGTATCCGAAGAACAGCGAAAAAAAGAATGGGAACTGGCCGTTACCAATCTTCGAAAAGTTTGTGAAATGGGAAAACGCTTTGGACAGTCCATAGCTTTGGAACCATTAAATCGTTTCGAATCCGATTTGGTCAATACCGCTGACGATGTCATGCGTCTTGTAACCGATATCGATTATAAAAATGCCAAGGTGTTATTGGATGGTTTCCACATGACCATCGAAGAAAAGAATATCCGGGAAGCGATCAATACGGTAGGTGATTCCTTGATTCATGTACAGGTTTCGGAAAACCACAGGGGCATCCCAGGAACCGGACTTACCCCTTGGAACGATTTTAAACTAGGGTTAGAGGATATCAACTATCAGGGCGCCATGGTTATCGAAAGCTTTACCCCCGAAATCAAAGAGCTGGCCGGCGCCGTCTGTATCTGGAAGCATTTGGCGGAAAGCCAAGACGAATTTGCCTCCGAGGGAATCAAATTTCTAAAGAAAACATTCAATTCATAAAAGGGAACACCATGAGCGATAAGAAAGTCAACATTGCTATAGTAGGTTTAGGATTTGGTGCGGAGTTCATCCCCATTTATCTAAAACATCCAAATGCAAATTTGGTCGCTATTTGCCAGCGTAACGAAGCAAAACTGAATGAGTTGGGGGATGCCTTTGGTATTGAAAAAAGATATACGTCGTACGATGAGGTATTGCAGGATGACGAAATCGATGCGGTACATATCAACACTCCAATTCCCAATCATGGGACTCAATCAATAAGGGCGTTGAAAGCAGGGAAACATGTGGCCTGTACCGTTCCTATGGCGACCAGTGTAACGGAATGTGAAGAAATCGTAAGATTGACCGAAGAAACGGGCTTGACCTACATGATGATGGAAACGGTGGTTTATGCCCGCGAGTTTCTGTATATGAAGGAACTCTACGAAAACGGCGAATTGGGTAAAGTCCAGTTTTTAAAAGCCAGCCACCAACAAGACATGGACGGATGGCCCAACTATTGGCCCGGCCTACCGCCTATGCATTATGCGACGCATTGCGTTGGCCCGGTTCTTGGATTGACCCGAGGAGAAGCCGAATACGTCTCGTGCTTTGGCTCGGGAACGATTCGGGAGGAACTAATAAAGGAATATAATTCCCCTTATGCAGTGGAGACGACCCATATCAAATTCCGGAATTCCGATTTGAGTGCACAGGTGTATCGTTCGCTGTTTGATGTGGCAAGACAGTATCGAGAAAGTTTTGAGGTGTACGGTTCAAAAAAATCCGTAGAATGGCCATTGATCGAAGGAAAGCCGTTAGTGGTACACACTGCTAAAAGGCCCGAACCAGAAATTCCGGAGGAAGTTGAGAGTCCCGATTTCGCAAAATTGCTTCCCAAAGAGATTCAACATTTTACTACCAAGGGAGTATACGATTCCGATGAGCACCAACATCTTTCCTTTACGCAAGGGGCTGGGCATGGAGGTTCACATCCGCATTTGGTACATGAATTTGTGAACGCTTTGGTTCGCGAGAAGGCACCTTACCCAAATGCGAAGCAATCCGCAAATATGACTTGCGTGGGAATTTTGGCACATGAATCGGCCAAAAAAGGAGGGGAAATACTTAGGCTTCCTTCTTTTACTTTTTCCGATTGACCCGGACATCAAGTTTTTTAATTGTGCTCCATCTCATAATGCCGCTTTAGGATATCCTCGGCATAATCGTTGGTCAGGTCGCGCACGGCGGTATGCATGTGGTTGGCATCGTTCTGCGTGTTGTCGAACTCTATCAATAGCATCGGCCCGTGAATACGATAGTAATGCGCCTTTCCCTCCTTAAGACTTCCGGCCCAAGCAAAATGGAGGTTTTCCATTCCCGCTTTCTCGATTTTGGCCATCAGGTTCTTCGAAAAATCGAATATGTAATTGCCGACGTAAACCTGTAATAGTTCTGTGAAAATCGTTTTTTGTGCTTTGTTCAATAGCGGATATGCGATTCCGGTCGTTTCGATTTCCCCGACTTCGCGATGGTTCGCCGAGATGATTTCGGGGGGGGCCTCTTCTGAAAACTTGGCTATTTTCAATTGGTCGGCGGTCAGGGAATTGACAAGGGCAAAACCTAGCATGGATTCCCTTTTCAAGACCTGTTTGCCTCGAGAATCGCCCTCTTTTATGATACCGGGATTGGAACCGAAAAACGTGGGGGTAGCCGACACGATCTTTCCCTCGTCCGAGGTAAAGTTCAAAGATATGTGGTGCCCCTCGAACCGCCACCCCCAGGCCTCGGTGGGCGAGGGGGTTCCGAAGATGCAGAAGTGGTAATTTAATGGATCCCGTCTGGGTCGGCCGTCGGGCATTTTGTCATTGTCATCGTTCTCGATGATACGCAACACTTTTTCCAGCTCCCTGATTTCCATTGTTTTTTCGTATCCTTCCTTGCTAAGGCATGCTTTTAAGAGATCAAGGGCGGCCTTTTTTTGCGTTTCATCAAAATCATGAAAGGTAGGTCCCTTTCTTGGGATGGGTACATAGTTCATATTGTACCGCTCTTCATCTTCTAACGTGAAAAGGGTCTTTTCCTTTAATTCCTCGGAAAGCGTATTCAAAAAGACATTCGCTTTGTCGGATATATCCTGGGCACCTACATTTCCCAATAAAAAAAGATATATAATAGGGAGTGCACCTTTTTTGATCGCGTGCCAATTTACTTTTACTTTCATCTTACTTATTTTTGATAGTTAGACTTATTTCAATTGATAGCTTACAAAAGCCACCCGTTGGCTATCGGGCGACCAAGAAGGTACGTTAATCGTGCCCTGGCCGCCGAATAGTTTTGCCATTACCTTGATTTCCTTGGTCTGAAGATCCATCAGCCTCAGCATCACATCTTTGTTGGCCGGATGAGAACCTGCGGGGACATCGGTACCGAAGGTCACATATACGATCCATTTGCCGTCCGGCGACGGGTGGGCGAACCAATCATGGTATGCATCCGTAGTGATCTGTTCCTGTTCGCTGCCGTCGGTTTTCATCCGCCAGATCTGCATGGTGCCGGTACGGGCGGAATTGAAATAGATGTACTTGCCGTCAGGGGAATAATCGGGTCCGTCGTCGAGAGGCCCCGCATCGGTCAACCGGGTTTCTTCGCCCCCTTCCACCGGCACGGTATAGATATCGTAATTGCCGTTGCGTTCGGCACAGTAGGCCAAAGTCTTGCCATCGGGCGACCAACCGTGCCAATAGGATGGTCCGATCGGTGTAACCTTTTTGGGAGTACCGCCCCCGATGGGCAGCGTATAGATCAACGAACTTCCGTTTTCCGTACCGTCACTGATGACCATTTGGGTGCCGTCGGGCGAAATGCCGTGGTCATTGTTGATCTTTTTGGCGAAGCCGGTGTCTATTTTTTCGGGTGTCCCGCCCTCGACCGGTATTGTATAGAGCGATCCCTCGCTATTGAAGATCAAGGTCTTTCCATCTGGCGACCAGTTGGGCGCCTCGATATGGTCTTTGGTATGATAGACGACTCTCCGGTCAAAAGAGGAAAGGGGAATGGTCTCCAAGGTGCTTTCCAACTGCTTCAACGAATCCGGCCTTTGTTCCAGTTGCTCGATGGCCACCTTTCCGAACTTGGCGGTT
>NZ_JBGTHY010000274.1:0-2547 GCF_041745955.1 Pricia sp. | reverse complement strand
CGGATAGATTCTCGTCGATTTCACAGTGAAAAACCTGCTCGATTTTTTGACTGAAATAATAGCTGTCGACACCAAATCCACCAGTGGCATCCAAAAGGGATTTTCCGGCTACGATTTCGGACTTATACCTTGCCGTAATTTCGGAGGAGGTTTGCTCGATATTCAGTTTATTGGGGTAGTAGATTTTCGGTGTACCGAACCAAACGGGGAGTTTTTTTTCGCACTTTTTCCGGGCTTCGAGCTGTTCGGCGAGTTCTTGGTTCGAAATTCCCTCGAAAATAGGTTTTTTGAGCAATACTGACATGATGTCAGTATTCCAATTTTCTGTTATAAATTTTTGAACACCAGTAGGTAATATCCTTTTATTCAAACTTTAACTATAAACTTTTGGTCAGGGATTTTACAAGCTTGTTATCGGCTAAAAATTCCTTTAGAATTACTTTGATAGCAGTGTATCCGGGTACCGCCACTATCATTCCGACCACTCCGAAAAGCAACCCGGCGATGATGATGATCAAGAAAATTTCGAGCGGGTGCGACTTTACGCTGTTGGAAAAAATAAGAGGCTGCGAAAAGAAATTATCGACCAATTGACCAACGGCCAAACCGATAAGAACGTAGCCCGCTTTTGGCAAGATAACGGTACTGAAATCCATGCCCAGATTACTGGTCATAGTCAGTACGATCATCACCACTCCGCCGATAATCGGGCCCACATACGGAATGATGTTAAAAAGCGCACATAAAAAGGCGATGACGATTGCGTTTTCGATGCCCACAATAAGTAGTGTAATCGTGTAAATGACAAAGAGCACGAAGATTTGTAGCAAGAGTCCGACAAAGTAACGGGACAAAAGGCTATTGATTTTTTCGATGGAGTGCACGGTTCCGGTTTCCCTGGTCTTAGGCACCAAGGCCAAAATACCTTTTTGAAGTAGTAAGCGATCTTTAAGAAAGAAAAACGAAATAAAAAGCACCGAAAATAGGGCTATGCTGGCGGTGCTCAATACCTCTAAAAATGTGTTGAGAAAATTTGGAATAAAGCCGACATCGAAACCTTCCAAAACACTTTTTTCGAGGTCGGATTTCTGTAGCATCTGATTGACCGTTTCCGGCGTTGCCCCAAAATATTGGGTAATTTCGGAATACAGCGAATTCAGGTTTTCTTGAAGGGCATCGATGTCAAGTAAAGACAGGTTTTTTCCTTGTTCGGTCAACAGGGGTACGAAAAGGGCGATGATTCCCGCAAAAATACCCAACATCAAAAGCATGGTGATAATGACGGCTAGCAGATTCGGGAATTTCAATTTCCGTCGTAAGAAATAGACAACGGGACTACCGATCAATGCAATCACCGCTGCAATCGCCAAATAGGCAATTACCGACTGAATTTGCCATAAGAAATAAAGGAGCAAGGCGATACCTATAACAATGCCCACAGCTCGTAATATTCCCGTGGATATGGTTTTTGAGGTCATACTGGTGGTTTATGGTTTGTTAGTGCCCAAAAGCATACGCCACAATATTCGCCCCCATTTCGAGTGCTTTCTTGCGCACTTCCTCGGGGTCGTTGTGTACCGAGGGGTCTTCCCATCCGTTGCCCAGGTCGCTTTCGAAAGTGAACAACAATACCAGCCGGTTCTCATGCATAATACCAAATGCCTGTGGGCGTTTGCCGTCGTGTTCGTGTATTTTCGGAAGTCCTTCCGGGAATCGGTAGACTTCCTTAAAAATGGGATGGTCCGCGCCCAGTTCCTCCAATTCCGTGTCGGGAAACACTTTGACCAGTTCTTTTTTGAGATAGGGCGCCATTCCGTAGTTGTCGTCGATATGTAAAAATCCTCCGGATAGAAGATAGGTACGCAGGTTTTCGGCCTCTTCCTCGGAAAAGACGACGTTACCATGGCCCGTCATGTGAAGGAACGGATATTGAAAGATGATGTGACTGCCGACTTCGACGGTTTCCGGTTTTTCCGTGATTTTCGTGCCGATATTAGCGTTACAGAACCGGATCAGGTTGGGCAATGATGTGGGGTTGCTGTACCAGTCCCCGCCGCCGTTGTATTTTAATACGGCGATTTCCTGGGCATGCACGGTTGCCATGAAAAAGCATAAGAACACCGTGTAAAGCATGAATTTGGTTAGGTTGTGGAGAAAGTACGGTATCATAACGAAGTTAATATGCGCCAAATGTATGAATAATCACAATGCATTTGAATCAATAAAACATGATACATCATGATGCAGCCATAAAAAGGAGGCAGGCAGCTGTGTCGTAATTTCTTTTGACAGCAATTTAAAAATTATATCCTGCTTGTCCGATCCCGTGAGTAAAAGGATTATTTTTTTGGATCGGAGTATGTCCGCCATACCTAGGGTCAACCCATACGCGGGCTTAGGCTTCATGGTGTTTGCCATTGAATGTTGTAGCGATTTTTCCGAAAGTTTCGCAACGTGGCAGAAAGGCGTTAGCGTTTTCGCCGGTTCGTTGAATCCGATGTGGCCGTTCTTCCCCAATCCTAAAATACAGATATCGATCGGGCCGTT
>NZ_JBGTHY010000273.1:0-2452 GCF_041745955.1 Pricia sp. | reverse complement strand
GCCGACACCTGAAAACAAAATAGCAATGCCGCAAAAAGAAGTATGTTTTTCATTTATAAATTTGTGTTGATGGTACTAAAGTAAAACAAAAAAACCACCTTGCTTCTCGGCAAGATGGTTTTCACGTAAATACTTTAAAGGAACGGATTAGCCGAGCGCAACTCTTTTAAATCCCGTTACCTTAAGATTTGAATCCACCGATTTCACATATTGGGCAACGCTTAGCTTGCTGTCCTTAATAAAATCCTGGTTGACCAAAGTATTGTCCTTAAAAAAGCGCTTCAATTTGCCTTTGGCGATATTGTCGAGCATTTCCTCCGGCTTGCCTTCCTGGCGCAATAGATCTTTGGCAATCTCTATTTCCTTATCAATAACGGATTGATCGACGCCTTCTTCGTTCAAGGCTACCGGGTTCATTGCCGCAGCTTGCATAGCGACATCTTTAGCGACTTCACCTGCACCATTGACCACTGCGGAAAGCCCTACCAATGTAGCAATTTTGTTTCCGGCGTGAATGTAGCTTCCTACAAATGGGGCACTTAATCTTTCGAAACCGCCAATCTCAATTTTTTCGCCGATCACCCCGGTCTGCTCCGTCAGTTTATCCTGAACGGTCATTCCCTTGAAATCAGCGGAAAGAAAGGCGTCTTTGGTATCAAAACCCATAGCCAAATCGGCCAGTTCGTTGGCAAGGGTAACGAAATCATCGTTCTTGGCCACAAAATCGGTTTCGCAATTTAGGGAAATGACAACACCTTTGGTATCTTCGGAATTCACCTTTGCGATAGCGGCACCTTCTGAAGAATCCCGGTCGGCCCTTTTTGCCGCTACTTTCTGTCCTTGTTTCCGAAGGAATTCGATGGCTTTCTCGAAATCGCCATCGGCTTCGACCAGGGCTTTTTTACAGTCCATCATACCTGCGCCTGTAGTCTTCCTTAATTTATTTACTTCTGCGGCTGTAATATTTGCCATAATTTTAGTTCTTTATTGTCATTCCAGCCAAGGCTGCAATATCATTTATTTGCTGTACCGCGCTTGTGATTATCAAATACGTTTTCGAACTATATTCTCGAATTAAATTGGAATGTAACTCAAAACATACTGCGGCAACCTGCGCTGTACACTTCTATTCTTTTTTAAATTGTTGTAGGGCATTCAGCAATTACTCCACGCCACCCTTAGCCTTATCCTGCCATTCCTGCAGCTCGTCCCATTTGCCATCGGCGGCCATTTGCGCTTGCTTGGGCCATGAGGTCGGATCTAGATGGGCCATTCTAGAGCTGGATTCGGTCAATATTTCCTTGATTTTTTCCGCATCCGCCTTTGCCACATTCGCATACGTATCAATACCAGCTGCGACCATAGCTTCTGCGGCCTTTGGGCCTACACCCTCGATTTTGGTAAGGTCGTCCGCTTTGTCCGTCTTCGCTTTTACATCTTTATTGGGCGCGGGGGCTGACTTTTCTTCGTCCTCGGTAGCTTTGGCGGAAGAGGACTTCTCTTCGGCCACAGCTTCTTGAGTGGCTTCTACATCTACTTCGGGATAGGGCGTTTTGGCAACCACCGGTGACGCCTTGGTATCGACTGCCTCGGGGGTCGGTTGTGGTTTTTCCGTGCCTTTGGAAACTACGGGAGCTTCCTCGATTTCAGTAGTGCTATCTTTACCTTCGGGCTTTGCTTTCTTCGCCTTTGGAGTAACCTCGGTAGGTTTCTCTACGATACGATCTTTCTTTTTCTTCCTTTTGGCGCCGTTTTCGTCGTCGCTACCTTCATTGTCCGCATGATTTTCGGATTTTCTTTCCGCAAGACCTTCGGCAACGGCATCGGTCACCTCCGTCATGATAATGCTTATGGATTTGGAGGCATCATCATTCGATGGAATCAAATAATCTACATCCCTTGGGTCACAATTGGTATCGACCATTGCGAAAATAGGAATGTTCAATTTCTGGGCTTCCTTCACGGCGATGTGCTCGCGCATGGTATCGACCACAAAAATTGCTCCCGGCAATCGGCTCATTTCGGAAATGGAACCTAAGTTCTTTTCCAATTTAGCACGGAGACGATCTACTTGCAAGCGCTCCTTCTTGGATAAGGTGTTGAACGTACCGTCTTTTTTCATCCGGTCGATATGTGACATTTTCTTTACCGCCTTGCGAATGGTTACGAAATTGGTCAACATGCCACCGGGCCATCTTTCGGTGATGTAGGGCATGTTTACGTTTGCAACCAACTCGGCTACGATATCTTTCGCCTGTTTTTTGGTGGCTACGAAAAGGATTTTTCGTCCGGATGCGGCAATTTTTTTCAGGGCCTCGTTGGCCTCGTCCAATTTTGCTACGGTCTTGTAGAGATTGATAACGTGAATTCCGTTACGCTCCATGTAGATATAGGGCGCCATGTTCGGATTCCACTTTCGCGTGAGGTGTCCAAAATGTACACCTGCTTCCAA
>NZ_JBGTHY010000272.1:0-1907 GCF_041745955.1 Pricia sp. | reverse complement strand
GAACTCCTGCCGGCAACTCCCTGAAAAAACTTAGTCCGGTGTAAATATAATGTCCCTTTCCGTACTTCGCTATTAAAAGGCTACCTTCTTTAGCAGATTCCCCATCATCTTTCATGGATAATATTGGCGTAAATTCCTTTGCCCATTCGTTGGGGAAATACAGTCCCCGTTCCTGTACCCAGCCATCAAAATCGGAGGCGGTAATAGCATTCGGATAATTGACCAACGGATGCTTTTTGGCCACTATTTCCACTTCGGAATTTTCATCCGTAACCCGGTCACTTGACAGGGTAAGCGGGTAGGGTGCGATGTTCTCGAACTGCTTGTCCCACCGGCCAGCTGTATTGTATTGCACAATCAGTGTGCCACCATTTTTCACATAAACGAGTAAAAAATGTTGTTTGAATTTGAGCTCTTCGACGACATTGTAGGCGCGGATACCGACGACCACCGCGTCGTATGACTCCAAACTGCTCGTACTGATCGAGCTGGGTGAAATTCTACCAACGCTATAGCCGATCTGTTCCAGACTTTCGGGTACTTCATCGCCGGCACCCACAATATAACCGATTCGTTCCCCGGCCTTTTTGATATTCAGCCGTACTGTTTTTGCCTCTGATGGCAACAATACGGATTGATCGGGTATATGGTCATAGGCAATCGTAACCAGTTCTTTGGTGGTTTCTTTGCCATCTATCTTGAGAATCGGCGAAATATAGCTTTCGTTTTCTTCGTCGGGAGGGGATAGGGTAAATAAAATAGTTCTTTTGTCTCCTTTTTTGGCGATTTCAAATGTTTTGGTATCCGTGTCGACGGACCAGCCTTGGCCGTGGCAAAGTTGTACCTGCCCGTTTATATCATCGGCGTTGGCCTCGATAGTAACAGGCACCTGTTTTGGTTTTCCGTCGGGGAATATCAAAACCTTGTCGGAAAAACTGGCCGTCGCCTTGGGCAAAACCTCAAAAGGCTGGTAGCGTTCTCCTTTTTCCGGTTTTGCGTAATGGTAGATGACTGGTTTTTCGAAGTTGATCGTAGTCCCGTTGAAATCCATTTCGAACTCCGCCGTGAAAGCTCTGGGGGTCTCCGGTTTGCCGATAAGCTTCTGATTTGGGACCTTGTACATGCCCAAACTTCCTTTTTCATTCAACCAATAGGGGCTCGTATATTCCGTATCCGAGGGTACTTTCAGTACAAGTTCAAAGTTCTGCTTTGTATTATTTTTTAGGGGGATGTTCGGATTCAAGGAGGTATCCGAAGCTGGAATCCGAATCGATTTTAGAACCATACCGGCATCGCTTCGGTTGATGGCCTCGATAGTGACCTTGACCTGCCCACCGGGATTGGTAGTGGCCGATTCGGAGGAAGCTTCCAGATAGAGTCCCGTTACATCGGCGATCAGGTCTTTCAGTGCTTCGGATTTGATTTTTTTCCAATGGTTATCCTGTATATTTTGGAGCAGGGCATAAGCCTCCAAAAGCTGGGGAAGGTGTTTTGAAGGATTTCCGAAATTGAAATTTTCCTCGACCGCAAATAGGATAGTCCCGATAGCTTCGCCTCCGTCGATACGGGACCAAGAGGTATCGATACCATCAAAAATATCCGTCTTATCCTTGGGAAGGTCTCCCTTTAGCAATTCCAGATATTCGTCTTGGGCTCCGCGTTCCGACAGCCTTCCAAAACCTTGGGACAAGTGCTGGCTACTGGCCAAAGCGGCAATTTCGTTGTTGGATGTTCCGAGAACGGGGTAGTAGTTCCCGACATCCAAATTCAACATATTCGATTTGTCGGCCTTTGCAAATTTCTCCTCACTACCATAGAACCACCAAGAAGTATTGAAAAATAGGCGTTTGGGCTGCCAGGTATCGGTAAATTCCAGTTGATTAGGGTAGGCGGTTTTGTCATTGGCC
>NZ_JBGTHY010000271.1:0-4153 GCF_041745955.1 Pricia sp. | reverse complement strand
GTTCCTTCGAGAACCGCACTTGTCAACGATATGAGATCGGCCAAAGCGGAAGCTTCCAAAAAACAGGACGAGATTCTGGACTCGTATCTAAGGGACCATCCCGAATATGCCTTAAGGGACAGCACCGATAACTATAGTTTTTGGCATACCTATTTTGCCTCACAGAAAATGGTAACCGATGCCATTGAACCGAAAATAAAAAGCTTTGATATACAGCTCGAAAATCAACAAGCGTGGGTAAACAGGCTCGGTTTTCTTTCGCCAGCGATCATCTTGCAGCGGGGCCTAACCCAAATTGCGGGGACTTCGTCCGACAATTACGGTGATTTCAGGAAGCAAGTCCTCGAATTTACCGAACGCTGGAGGGCACACCATCTCAAATTCATATTCAACAATAGGTCATTTACGGCCACGGACATTGATGCTCTTCCGGAATTCAAGTACGAACCATGGGCAAAGAAAAATGCGCTCCTTGATCCCCTTATCCTTTTTTTAGCATCCGTCACTGTATTTTTTATGGGTTGGATCCTTTTCAGGAAACCAACGAACAAACAAAGAACCACATTATTAAACTAGATTATGAAAAACACTGTATACACACTTGGAACCCTTATTCTTTTATTGTTGCCCTTTCTGGGCCATTCCCAAATTTCGGTTAGTGGAATCGTTACCGATGCAAATTCCAATGAACCTTTGGGAGGTGTCGAAATCAAGGTTACGGCCACCGGTGAAACCCGATTATCCAATAGCGCTGGGGAATTTAACGTCGAAGTTCCGAACGGCGATAATATTCTAAGTATCACGCGCAAGGACTATCTAAGCAAGCGAATCACCATTACGGATACTAACATATCGTTGAGAATTGAACTGGAAAGGGAGAGTATAGCTTTGAACGAAGTAGTCGTTACCGACCGCAATAGGTTTGTACCGCAATTTAATCCACAAAAGGCCGATAGCGAAAAGCTGCCACAAAAGATAACCGATATCCCCCAAAGTATCAAACTAGTGGGGCGGGATCTAATCGACAATAGGCAGGCCCTGAATTTTAAGGACATTATCAAGAATACCCCAGGGGTAAATGTCGAAAATAGCAATAGCGAGGTAACCATTAGGGGGTTCACGAATGCGGGAGGAGGGCCGTTGGGAAGTCTAACCCTTATCAATGGCATGCGCAATTTCTACACGGGTGCTACCAGCGACCTTAACCTCACCAATATCGAGAGTGTCGAGATTTTAAAGGGGCCCTCTTCCATTTTGTTCGGTGCCAACTCTCCCGGGGGATCTATCAATGCCATTACCAAAAAACCGGGAAAGGAGGAGAAATATTCCATTGGAACTTCCGGGGGAACTTGGGGAAGATATAGGGTGGATGCCGATATTTCGACACCTATAAGCGAAAACGAAAAAGTGTTGTTCCGCTTAAATGCCGGCTATCAGAACGAGCAGGGCTATCGGGAACTATTGTTCAATAGAAACTTTATAGTTGCACCAACGCTCAGGTATATGCCCTCGGAAAATACGGTCATCGATGTTGAATTTGTCCACAACAGTATAAACAGAAGTGTCTATTATGATTGGGGCTATCCCTCCTTGAACCAAGACGTCTTTGCGATACCCATAACTTTTACCCCGCATGAACCGACCGATAATGTACAGATTGTCAACACGATGTTAATGATATCGTTAAAGCAACGGATTCTTGACAATCTTTATTTACACAGTAATTTTAATAGTAGTAGCAATACCCTGAAAATAGAGACCCATGCCCCCTCATTTTTTAATCCCGCTCCTGATGACAACAACAATGTAGCACGTGTTTACAGAGAGGGTATGGAAGATAATAAGGGGGCATTTTTCGGAAACTACCTTACTTGGAAACCTCAAACGGAAAAAGTTAAATTTACGCTGACGGGCGGAATAGACTATTTTGAATCTACTTATTTTCTTAATCTAGACCAAGCCGGTGGTTTAGATGGGGTACCGCCCATAAATGTCCTGAATCCGGTCTATCGGCAGGCGTCCGTCAACACGTATCCTGCCATTGGTGGGTTTAACGCAATTGCCTTTACTGATTTTACGGGAGTATATTTTCTAGGGTTTACCGAATTTGGCACCCAACTGAAGCTGCTTTTGGGAGGCCGCTGGGACAACTACAATTTTGAGGGACCCGATCGTACCGAAAACATTACCGAAGCTTTTCTGCCCAATGTTGGGCTCATCTACGAACCGATAAAAAATCTAAGCGTATACGGCAGCTGGAACAGGGGATTCCTGCCGCAAAATATGCAAAGCCCCGACTTCGGAGGGCCGTTCGATCCCGAGTACAGTGAACAGATCGAGATAGGGCTGAAAGGTTCTTTTTTGAACGATAAATTATCCGCCACGTTGGCTTGGTACAACATCGACCGAACCAACGTACTGGTTCCCGCGGATCCTGTTAATGATCCGTTTGGGATAAGGGAATCCTCAGGTGTCGCCAAAAGCCGCGGTTTTGAGGTCGATGTGGCGGGCGAGGTGTTTCCAAACTTATCCATTAATGCAGGGTACGCCTATAACGATAGCAGGATTACGCAAAGCGCCTACGGGTTTGAGATCGACAGGCAGGCCAACAATGCCCCATTTAATACCCTAAGTTTTTGGGGAAATTACTCGTTTAAGGGACTATTTAAAAATGCTGGCTTGGCTGTGGGAGTGTACCATATCGGCGAGAGGACTACCCCCGGAGAAATATCCTATCCGGCACCGCTACTTCAAGAAATTCCCTCTTACACCATTTTTGAGGCTGGCCTGTTTTACAGATACCAGAACCTTTCCTTCAATATCAATATCGAGAATTTGTTCAATGAAAGGTATATAGCCGGGGCAACCAATGCGTTTTATCTCTATCCCGGAAAACCTAGAAATGTGATGGCGCGAATACAGATAGACCTATAAAAACAGCATGTTCAACACTTAAATTTTAAAACAATGATCACAAAAGAAGAAGTAATTAAAATCCAAAAGAAGTGGGGAGAAGGTGTCGTAAAAATCGGGAACCTTATGGATGACCGGGAAACCTGTGAAAACTTTACAGAGCAGTTTCTCAAGGAGCACTATGCCTTTCATAAAAGCAAAGTTTTATTCAAACCTACGAAAACCGCACACGAGCAGTTCAGGCCAAGCCAAGAGGGTGCGCTGTCCTATTTTATAGCGGGGACCGGCAAATTCCCGGAAGATGGGGGCTTTGCCCTTCAGCCTTGGACCAACGTGCGGTTTGAGAACAACGGGGTGATCCTGGAAGAAAACCGCGCCCTCGCCATGGGCAATTATTTCTTTACGGATCGCAAAGGCGGGGAGACCAAAGTGGAATACACTTTTGGATATACGCTTACCGATGAGGACGAACTCCTGATAGACCTGCACCATTCCTCGTTGCCCTATAACCCCGCATCGGTATGAGCGGAGGTCGGGAAACTACAACAAGTAGATTGTTTTTGGTGTGCCCGAGCGGATTTATGGAAACCCCCGTTCGAAAAACCTTCGGGGAGAATTCCTATTTCTATACGGCCATGGGTGTGTTTTTTGAGTGGGACGAGGCCACACAGCACAGCTTGACCGGCTTCCTGCAACGGAGGAACATATCAGAAATCCATTTTGTGGGCAATATAGACAACCCTTGGTATGCCGGATTTTTGCACGAATCGATCATCCCGTTAAGGCTGCCCTGGGAAAGGCAGATCGCCCGGGGATATACCGATCTAAAAACGGAGATCGAGGGCCAGCCGGGGGCAAAAATGAAAACGCAACTGCTGCTCGCCGAGCATTTGGCGCGCCAGATTCTCCGTTTAAGGGAGAGCCCTATTTTGGGCAGCCACATAGACAAAGAAGGTATTCGGATCAGCGCATCGGTTTACGACCCCTCTGACGATAGTTTTCTAGGTGCGGCCGAAGTCCGTCGCCGGGCCATGGTGCTGCAGGGTATTTGTCTCAACTGATAAAAGTTTAATGAACCTTAATAAACTACACATACTCTATTTATTGTTAGTTGCTTCGGTGGCTGCCATTGGACAGAAGCCCGATATTTCAGGCCGTGTCATGGATGAAAACAGGATGCCCTTGCAGGATGTGACGGTACAACTGAATCCGGGCGATGTATTTACCAGCACGGACTATT
>NZ_JBGTHY010000270.1:0-3707 GCF_041745955.1 Pricia sp. | reverse complement strand
TATCTACGGTATTTTGATGGACGTTATCTACGAACAGCTGAAACGTTTCAGTACCGATGTCGAGAACAGCGAAGAAATCTGGAGCATTACCAAAGGCATTGTTTGGATCGTTGAAAATCACTGGCAGGAAGCCGATAAGGGCATTTGGGAGTTCCGATCCGAGGATAGGCACTTTACCTTTTCGAAGGTGCTCTGTTGGACAGCCGTCGATAGGGCCATAAAAGTGGCCGGAATGATGAACAAAAACCATAAGATCGAAAAGTGGAGGCCCTTGCGGGACGAAATCTGGAACGATATCCAAGAAAAGGCCTGGAACGAGGAAGTGGGGGCGTACACCCAATCCTACGGAACTACACATTTGGATGCTTCCGTGCTTTTGATGGAATCGTATGGCTGTGTAGATGCCAAGGATGAACGTTTTATAAGTACCGTTAAGGCTATAGGAAGGGAACTGAGCAACGACGGATTGTTATACCGGTATAAAAACGAGGATGATTTCGGTTTACCATCCTCATCGTTTACCGTCTGTACTTTTTGGTACATCAACAGCCTCTTTAAAATCGGAGAGGTCGGGAAGGCCGAGGCGCATTTCGAAAAATTATTGGGATATAGCAATCATTTAGGTCTTTTTAGCGAAGACCTTGATTTTAAAACCAAACGATTGCTCGGTAATTTTCCACAGGCCTATTCGCACCTCGCCCTTATAGAATGCGCCATCAACTTTTCAAGAAAGCACAGTGAGGAGAAGATTTTGGAGTCCATGAGGGAGTGAGAAAGTAAATTCCAAAATACAAGTACCAAATTCCAAAACAAGTTGTTGCAAAAAAACCGCCCCAATTGTGGGGCGGTTCTCGTATTCCGAAGAAACGGAAGCTGCAGTTTGAGTTAGTCCAATTCTTATTGATCAAAAGTATAGCCATTATCCGCCGATACTCGATCTGCAATTTGGGTACGCAATGCGATTACGTTAGGATTGTTGGTATATTTCGTAAAACGCTTGAGTCCCATCAACATCATACGTTGCTCATCACCTTCGGAAAAGGAAATTATGGCT
This sequence comes from Pricia sp., assembly GCF_041745955.1. Classification (NCBI taxonomy): domain Bacteria; kingdom Pseudomonadati; phylum Bacteroidota; class Flavobacteriia; order Flavobacteriales; family Flavobacteriaceae; genus Pricia; species Pricia sp. The sequence continues at coordinate 2,653 of NZ_JBGTHY010000270.1, read as the reverse complement.
TCCTTGCCTTTTGTGATTATGGTTTCAGTAGCCTCGTACAAATATAGTCTAGTCATGGCGATTTGGGTCGCTTGGGCTTCTTCCCCGTAACGTTTGGCATTTTTCTCCGTTCTGAGCAGGGTGCTTTCTGCCATATAGACTTCGATAAGAATATCCGAGGCGGCCAACATAAGCTGCTGGTGCTGCTCCAGTTCGGGACCGAATTTTTGCACTGCGCTTCCGGCTACCATCAAGAAAACTTTTTTCAATCTCGCCAGAACATCTTTTTCTTCGGCAAAGAGTTCGGAATAATCGGGTGTATCAAAGGATGGGATTCCCATCAGTTCCTCTCCAACAGCGGTAGCAGGACCTAGTAAATCCACATGGCCTTTCATGGCTTTCTTGACCAGCATACCGACGGCCAGCATCCGGTTGATTTCGTTGGTGCCTTCATAGATACGGGCGATACGGGCATCGCGCCAGGCTTTTTCCATTGGAGCGTCGGCACTGAAGCCCATTCCCCCAAAGATTTGTATGCCCTCGTCGGTGGTATTCTGTGCATCCTCGGAAACGGCCACTTTTAAAATGGAACATTCTATGGCGTATTCCTCAACACCTTTTAGCTCCGCTTCCTGATGCGAATTGCCCTCGGACTCTCGGATAGCAATACGGTCTTCGATATTCTTTGCGGCCCGGTAACTGGCGGATTCTCCCGCATAGGCATTGGTGGCCATTTTGGCTAATTTGGCTTTGATAGCTCCAAAATTTGCGATGGGAGTTTTAAACTGGATGCGCTCGTTGGCATATTTGGCAGCCTCGTCGATTACCTTCCGCTGTGCCTCTAAACAGGCGGCAGCTAATTTGATACGTCCTATGTTCAGGGCATTCATAGCAATCTTAAAGCCGTTGCCACGTTCGGAAAGCATGTTTTCGATGGGGACTTTGGTCTCATTAAAGAAAACCTGTCGGGTAGAGGAGGAGTGGATGCCAAGCTTTTTTTCCTCGGGATTCATGGAGATTCCGTTTTCAGGGTCGTTCTCGACAATAAAGCCCGTGACGTATTTGTCATCTTCTATTCTGGCGAAAACGATGAAAAGAGTACAGAAACCTGCATTTGAAATCCACATTTTTTGTCCCGTAATGGAATACTGTTTTCCATCTTCGGATAATACTGCCTTGGTCTTGCCCGAATTGGCATCGGACCCAGCGCCCGGTTCCGTAAGGCAATAGGCCCCGAACCATTCGCCGGATGCCAATTTCGGAACGTACTTTTGCTTTTGTTCTTCAGTGCCATATAGGGTAATCGGCATGGTACCAATTCCCGTATGCGCCCCGAAAGCGGTGCTGAAAGAGCCCGTTGCCCCCGAAATATAATCACAGACCAACATGGTAGATACAAAACCCATTCCCATGCCGCCATACGCTTCGGGCACGGCGACACTCAATAATCCGAGTTCGCCGGCCTTTCGCATACACTCTTCGGTATACGCATAATCTTTTTGTTCGAACCGCTCCCAATGCGCCCAAAGTTCGCGATCGACGAACTCATTTGTGCTATCGCGCATCATGCGCTGTTCTTCGTTTAGGTCTTCTAAAGTGAAGACGTCTTCGCAATTGGTTTCCTTAACGAGGAATTGGCCTCCGCGTAATAAGCTGTCTTTTTGTATGGTTTCTGTACTCATGTTTGTCGGTATTAAGTATTTAATTCAAAAATTCATATATCCCTGCAGCGCCTTGGCCTGTGCCTACGCACATCGTTACGAGTCCATATTTACCTTGCATGTTGCGTTTTCGCATTTCATCGAAGAGTTGTACGGACAGTTTTGCTCCGGTACAGCCGAGCGGATGGCCCAAGGCTATGGCACCACCGTTGACGTTCACGATGTCTTTATCTAGACCAAGCTCACGGATTACGGCGATGGACTGGGAAGCAAAGGCTTCGTTCAGCTCTATGAGTTCGATATCTTCTTGCTTTAACCCCGCCTGTTTTAGGGCTTTGGGGACCGCGGCGACCGGGCCTATGCCCATAATTCGGGGCGGTACTCCCGCAGCGGCGTAGTTGACCAATCTTGCGATGGGTTCAAGGTTCAATTCCTTGACCATTTCTTCGCTCATCACCATTACAAAAGCGGCTCCATCGCTCATTTGTGAGGAATTCCCTGCGGTCACACTACCATTTGCGGCGAAAACCGGACGGAGTTTGTTCAGAACCTCAATGGATGTTTCTTTTCGAGGGCCCTCATCTTTGGTTACTGTATATTCCCTTGTTGCTCGCTTTCCCTTCTCGTCTACATAGGTCTGCTCGACGTCGATCGGAACGATCTGGTCTTGAAAACGGTCTTCGGCCTGGGCCTTTAAAGCTTTCATGTGGGAATTGTAGGCAAACTCGTCCTGATCTTCGCGCGAAACCTTGAACTCATTGGCGACAGCTTCGGCCGTGTTGCCCATGCCCCAGTAATAATCCTCATGTCCTGATTTGGCCAAGTCGTAGTTCAATTCCGTTTTGTAACCGGTCATAGGTACGGAACTCATGCTTTCGGCACCTCCGGCAATGATGCAATCCCCCATTCCCGCCTGTATTTTGGCGGTTGCGATACCAATAGTCTCAATGCCCGAAGAACAGAAGCGGTTAACCGTTACACCGGGAACATCAACGATATCCAAGCCCATCAAT
>NZ_JBGTHY010000269.1:0-20767 GCF_041745955.1 Pricia sp. | reverse complement strand
GGTGCAAACATTGGATATTATAGCATTCTAGGATGTAAAATCAACCCATCTTTAACGGTCTATGCTTTTGAGCCATCGATTGGGGTAATGATCTATATGCGTGAAAATCTGAAAATAAATAATTTGTTGGATAAAGTATTCATTGAACCTATTGCATTATCCGATGTGAGTGGGACAATTGATTTTTATGAAATGAGGAATTTAAAATTTCCGACTATTTACAACCTTTCGGGCGAACATAACCTTGGAGCTAAAAAAGATAGGATATCCAACAAAATTAAAGTGGAGTCCATTACGCTTGATGCGTATTTGGATGATAAAAAAATAGACAGTGTAGATTTAATAAAACTGGATACAGAAGGTGCGGAATATCAAATATTGACGGGCGCTACACATACTTTAAACAAGTTCAAGCCAATTATTATTTGTGAAACGCTTTTCAACAGCATTGAAAAAGAATTGGACGCGGTCATGCGAAAAAATGAGTATAGATTTTATAATCATACCAATCAAGGTTTGGAGCATGTGGATACTATTATTAGGGTAAGAGACAATGGTGTGAGAAATTGTTTTTTTGTACCGGCAGAAAAAGTCCACTTAATCGAAGAATGGATTGTGTAGATCCCAGACAATTTTTAAAAGATGATTGAAAAAAGTGATCGCTTAGATATCAAGGCAGTTACTTTGCCTATAAAAAATTGAAGTACACCATGAATGAGCGCTTATTGGACCCATCCCATAAAAATCCAATCTCTTAAATCCGTTCTCCATAAGAAACTGATAGCCCTTAGAATATTTCGTTCTATCCGAATTATCCCATAGTATTACACCATCATCTTTTAATGCATTTAAAGAATTCATAGCACATTCGACTCTTTCGCGACCGTCTATGACAATAATGTCGAATACTTTGTTATAATTCACAATTTCCATTTGATAGCTTCCTGAAATCCTATCTTTTAAGTGATATGTTATATTGGGAAATTCCAAAAAACGCTCTTTCATGTGGGAATGCCATTCCTTGTCATGTTCAACAGAAATGATTTTTTGTGTTTTATCGGCGAACCATATTGTAGAATTTCCACTTCCATATTCAAAAACGGAATGGTCTTCTTTAAGTTTGGGTTCAAGAAAATAAATGCAGGCATAGGTAAACCAAGGCAGTTCTTTTTTGTCACTGTTAACGGGAAGCCGTTTCAATACACTCTCTTTCCAACCCGATTTACTTAAATGGTTTTTTTGTAAAAAATAAAACCCAGCGAGCAATCTTCCAGGCGAGGTGTATTGGACAATTTTTAGAATTAAATCCTTAATCATATTCCATTTCTTGGTTAGCGTCTTTTCGGCGGACTAGATTGCATTAAAAGGCTTAATTCAGTCAATACCGAACTTCAGGGGTGAAATTATGTAAAAGATTCAATAGAGAGCACTTCTTTTCACAAGTAATCCATTGTCCAAATCTAAACTCTGGAAAGGATATTAAAAAATATATCGGCCTGTTCATATACTTCGGTGCGCATTCTCGATAAATATAACGACTCTAAGAAGGCGAGGCGATAGAAAGATTACGGAAATTTAAGCTCTATTGGATTGCAAATGAGTATAAAAAACATCTATCTCGGAGGTAAGTATTTCCGGGGGCTAAAAAGCGCTACCGTAGGCATTAAAAAAAGTGACGTGGATTTAATTTTGAGCAAATACATTCATTATATTTAAAATCTATATCCTAACAAATTATGTGGAAAAGTTTACCCTATTTCGTACTACCATCCTTTTTTATGGTCTTTTTAGTATTTCTGTCGTCTATACAGGTGGGCTACGGACAGGATAAAATAGATAAGCTGGATGAACTAATCGACCTCTACGGCGAATATGGTCTGTTTAACGGCTCCGTGCTCGTTGCCGAAAACGGTAAGGTCATCTACAAAAAAGGGGTGGGAATGGCCAATATGGAGTGGGATATCCCAAATGCGCCGGATACAAAACACAGATTAGGTTCTATTACAAAACAATTTACTGCCGCACTGATCCTGCAATTAGTGGCAGAAGGCAAGCTAAAGCTAGACGAACCTATCACGGCCTATTTGCCAGATTATCCGAAGGCTAACGGAAATAAAATAACCCTGCATGATTTATTGACCCATACTTCCGGTATACCCAATTACACTTCTTTTCCAAAGTTTTTTGAAGAACGCAGCCGGAATCCCTACACCGTCGAGGAGTTCGTAAAGGTATTTGCGGATTCAACCTTGCAATTTATCCCAGGGGAAACATTTGCCTATAGCAATTCAGGCTACTTCCTCTTAGGGGCTATTATTGAAAAGGTAACCGGTAAATCGTATGAAGATCAATTGGAGAAACGCATATTTACACCGTTAAAAATGAACAATTCCGGTTTTGACCATCATGAAAATATGCTCAAGAAAAGGGCTACCGGGTATCAAAAATTAGGCAACGGTTATCAGAATTCATCGTATCTGGATATGTCTATCCCATATTCCGCAGGGTCACTTTATGCAACCGTTGAAGATCTTTACCTTTGGGATCAGGCCCTATATACCGATCAAATACTAAATAAGGAATCCAAGGATTTAATGTTCGCCCAATACATTCCGGCATTCGAAGGGCACTATGGATATGGCTGGAATATGGTTAGGAGACCCAAAGGAAATTCAAAAGATAGTGTTGAAACGATTGGACACGGTGGAGGTATCAATGGATTTAACACCCTGATCACAAGATTTCCCGTAGAAAAAAATCTAATAGTTTTGTTAAACAACACCGGCGGTGCGCCACTGGATGAGATAACTACAGCTATGAGTGGCATTCTTTATGGAAAACCATACGATATGCCGAAGAAATCCGTCGCCAATTCTTTGTCGGGGGTAATCAACGAAAAAAATATAGCTGCCGGTCTTGAACATTTCAAGCAACTAAAAGATGCTGAGGATTATTCCTTAAAGGAGGATGAAATGAACAGTGTCGGGTATCAATTCTTAAGGTCGGATAATATTGAGGCAGCTATGGCCATCTTTAAACTGAACGTAGAAGAGTATCCCAAGTCGAGTAATGTTTATGATAGTTATGGAGAGGCATTGATGAAAAAAGGGGATAAAGGGAATGCCATTATCAACTATAAAAAATCCCTGGAACTTAACCCTGGAAACACGAATGCCATGGACAAGTTAAAGAAAATGGGTGTGGCTACGGAAGGCCTTATAAAAGAAGTAACAGTAGAACCTACTATTCTTGAAAGTTATGTGGGCAAGTATCAATTACAGCCAGGATTTGTTATTACGGTCAGAAAAGAAGGTGATCAGTTAAAAGCACAGGCTACCGGACAACCAGAATTTGAAATTTATCCAAAAGCTAAAAATATCTTTTACTTAAAAGTTGTGGCAGCGGAACTGACCTTCAACAAAAATGACCAGGGGGCAGTGGAAAGTCTGACATTAAATCAGGGAGGACAGCAGTTGGTGGGGAAGCGATTACAGGAATAATGCGGACAAAACGAAACCTTAAGACCTTCGCACATGAGCTTAAAGTACGATATTGCCGGCCAAAAATTCACGCTCAACGTTCTTCAACCGCACTTTCCAAGAGAATAATAGCGAGACCATAATAGGGACACCTATTAACAGTTATTTTCCATGAAATTCGGAAAAAATAATAATAATCACACTTCTTAGAAGGTGGCTTTGTCTAGCCCCTAAAGGGTCGACTGGGGCAAGTGCTTAAATCGAACTTTTGTGGCTGGTCCTCATCTCTTTTCTTCCCTTTCTCAGGATGTTTGACGTACTTCATGGTATCCTTGTCATTATTATATCGACAAGAGCAAAATGAAAACGAAAAAGATTTGGGTATACAGGTACCATAGTTACCGATGTCGGCAAAAGATTGTTACATGACCACTGCGTCTTTAGAAAACCCACGAAAATAAGGGTAATGGTTTCGTCAAAAAGATTGATCTCTTTACTTATCAGCAACCGCTGTCTATATTCGAAGTGGTTCATTCCGGTTAATAGTTAAGCTTCAAATGAGTTCATCTATATCCGTTTGGAGTTAACCAAAAGTTCTTGCGTGATGTAGCTTTATCCAGTAGGAAATCGAATAACAAATTATATCCCAAATAAAAATAAAGATGGAAAAAAATATAATCGACGGAATGAACCAACTCTTGACAAACGTGTTGGATTATAAGGAAGTACTTCAAAAATTGGCAGATTCAATTTCAGACAACCCTACCAGCGAAAAAATAAAGGAATTTGCAAAGGTGGCGGACAAGGAATCGAAGGAATTGATACAACTTATCTCCGATTTGGGAGGCGAGGCCGAAACCACCGAACGCCAGACCGATCAAGCATCGATCGGATGGTTTTCCGGGTCGCCCGATACGAAGGATATGACATCCGTTTTGGAATATCTGGTAGAAGCGGAACGGAATAGGGAAGAAGAGTATAGTACCGTTATACAACATGATAAACTTGAGAGACCCCATAAAAATAGGTTGATAAAGCACCGAAAGGAAGCCGAGGCCAATCTAAAATACTTCCAAACAGCTTTGCAGGCGAAGTAAATTAGGGATAAAAAGAGAAGTCTATCCGATGTGGTTCTACTGCCCGATATAGTACACTTTTTCAATCTACCCAATATGCTCGTAAGACATCATCCAAAAGGCTGGAAAATCATTTCACATTACACCCATGCGCTCCTTGCAGGCAAAATAGCCCATCATCTAAAACATGATGTAAGGCATTCGCACTGGACTGAGACCTTGTCGGCGATTATCAACCACGACGATAACATGATGGATTTCGAAGAAAAAAATTATCTTACCGATGCCGGTACCCCCCGCGATTTTATGATGGCCGGTGGAAAGGGGAAAGATGCGGTCAAGCACGCCAAATCGCTCTACAAAGAGACCCTTCAAAAATCGCAATGGATCAATCTTTTGATATCAAGACATATCGAGTTTCTATATAAGGATATGCCTGACGAAGAAATGAAACAGTTCTTGAAAGAGATGCATTCCAAACGGAAGGAACAGCGTAAGTTGTACGGTATCAATCTCGACATCGAAGATGGATTATACAATCTTTTACGGTTTTGTGATAGGATGTCATTGATACTTTGCGGAGACGAGGTGCCCGAAACCGAACGCCGCTTGGAAATCAATACTTCCATCAACGAAGAGACCTATTACATAAAACGGAACGATAACCACTCGTTTACCATCGAACCATGGATTTTTAACGAGGAGCAATTTGTGCTCGACTTTGAATATAAGATTTTGGATCAGGCCGACTTCAAAAGCAATAAAGAGCTACAACAGTGTATCCAGGCGGCTAGGCCGATGCTTCAGAAAATAACTTTCCAGAAATAATCGAAAACCAAAAGGGTCCTTACTTATTTTTCCTTTTGTATTTTAAAGACCTAAGGGGCGCTGATGCCATGCACCACGATCGAGGTGAGAATGACAATTCCGCCGATACTGTACAGTATGCTTGAATCTTAGTAGTCCCCGATTTCGATCAAGGCCCAGGCCAAAGAGAACAGGGAACCGATACCTTGCGCCATGCGAGGGGAGATAACATGGCAATCCTCATCAATGGTCGGACTTTTCGAAGGCCATCCGAGCCATGAGGTAGCTAATGGTCGATTCCGCACCTTGGTTCAGGTTGACGTTGTATTGTTCCAGCCCGTAGTAGCATCCGCCCGTGCGAACATGATCATGGGGTTGTTCCTAAGGTTAAAACGCAACCCCAATGATTTGGGTGCGGAATGGTGAATAAAAAAGCACCCGTTAAGAGGGTGCCTTCGCAATATAATAGAAGAAGTTGCGATTCTGCGCTGTACAGATCCTTTAATTGGTGTTCGAACAATTCTTCTAGATTTTTCGTTTGCTCCGTATCTTATAAGTTAAATTCTTAAAATACTTTATTCATTGATTTAAAAACTAAAACTACCCTTCTAAGCCAATTAAAATCCGCTATAGTGCGTCAATTTTTGGCCCTTAAGCAAATCGCAGTTGCTTAACAACGCGAGCATCCATTTAGGAACACTTTTTAGGGCGAAAGAGCCGATCTCTATCTATTTAACTTTTTACTTTCATCAGATAAATCCGTAACCTAAAAAATGAATCCATGAAAAATGAAAAATTGATCCATGCCTTGGGCAATTGTATTAACCATTGTAACTATTGTGCCGACGCCTGCCTTGACGAAGACAATGTAAAAATGATGAAAGATTGTATCCGTACCGATCGGGTGTGCGCCGAGGTGTGCAGCTCGCTTTCACAAGTATTGGCTACCTCGTATTCCGATGTCCAGGGCTTGGTAGATTATTGTAAAAAAGTCAGCGAGGCCTGTGCCGAAGAATGTTCGAACCATGAGCACAAGCATTGTCAGGATTGTGCGGAGGCATGCCGAAAATGCGCCGAGGCCTGTAGCGCTTATAAAGCGTAATTCTGAACTGTAACCAGAATAAAGTACGCTATGTGATTGATTTGGAACGGTACCATCCCCAAAGGGAACTACGGTGCCGGGGATATGATGATTTGGGGACACCGGCACCTTCGATGTCAATACCAGCAAGTACTAATTTCCAAGATAAAAAAAGCACAAAGGGGGCATCGTGGAGTTTACCAGAGGCCTTTCCGGCCTGTTGGCCAAAAAAGGGTTATGCGTGAACGCGGTCGCGCCGGGTCCGATATGGACACCTTTAATACCGGCGGCCTTCAATAAAAAGCAACTGGAGGATTTCGGCTATACGTTTGCAGAGGACCAGGTCTTTTTTTCGGTACAATCCCCCCTTCATAGATAGTTTTATATTAATTGTTGCGCAACGCATGGATGAGCGCTTTTTTGTCCATTTTCGAACGGCCCTCGATACCCACCTTTTTTGCTTGTCCATAAAGTCCGTCCTTGGTCCATTCCTCATAGGGGCTTGCCTTGCCGCCTCTCTTGCCCGAATCGGGCGTATTGGCGATGCGAGCAGACTTTTCCTTGCTATACCCTTTCTCGCGAAGGGCCGCATATTGTTCCTCGTTCTTTATTCTCGGATTTGGCATAACCTAAAAATTACGGTTGAAAGTGGAAAGACCATCTTTCCGATTATCGAATCTCAATAGAAAAAATGTTTTTCGTTGATTCTGTCGGATATAAAATTATCGGTACTGGCATTGAAAGTCTACGGGCGATTGAAAACCGGACATCACACAAAACGAATCAAATATCCTGAAAAAAGCTCAAAGCGCTCGTTAGCATTTCGATTTCAATAGTTTTACTCGAAAAGTCATCGACCAGCCGGTCGTCAACATGCATTTTTGAACCTGCCCACCTCAGTTTTACGTTCTGCACTCTTAAGGTCTTCACAAAATCGCCCAAACTTAAATTTTCCGATTTCCCATCCATCATTTCATTTAGATAATGCTCCAATGCTTCCCGTTGCTTTTCGGGGACCATCAACAGTTCAAAATACCCATCTCCCGGATCTGCATGTGGGGCCAATCGAATATTGGGTCCCAAATATTGGATGTTCATGAGTTCCACCAACAGGAACGTACCCTTAATCGTAATTCCATCGGCCTTTATGGTCGCTTTTTGGGGTTCGGTTCTTTTTACAATTTCCGATAAGACCCGAATGGCCTTCTGAAGTTCACTAGAGGCATCCCCCGTTTTGCTACCTCTTTTCCGCATTTCATCGATCAGTTCCGGAAAGACGCCAAAACCCACACTTTCCAAAAAAAAATCCTTTTTGGAAAGACCGTTGATCCTTCCGCAATCGAAGCTCTTGACACTCCTTTTTTTATCTGCCGCATGGCGTTCCAATACCGATGAAATGCGAAGTGTCCGGGCAATGTTATTGGCCGTGCCTAGCGGCATCAAATGGATGGGAACAGGTATGCCCTTCATTTTTTCCAACAGTACCTTGGCCAGCTCGCGGACGGTTCCATCGCCTCCTACCAAAAAAATGGTATCCGCCCTGTTCGGATCGAAATTGTCCCAATGCAAAGGGTCTTCCATGGATACATAATCGGCAGAATATCCGGCTTTTTCGACAATATCCATTATTTCATCCTGGGTATGGCCGGCATTTCCGGCGGAAGGATTGTGCACGACTTGGGCGGTCTTCATGTGTGTGTATTTTTTGCATCCCTCTAGGGGCTTATATTCCTAATGTATCCAAAAAAAATCATTCCTAAATTTCAATGTATGTCCTTTTTATGCGTAGCGTCAAAACTTTTTGTGATAGCGACATTTTCCATTTGGGACTAAAGGGGCTGGCGAAACAAAAAGCGTATATTTTTGCATAGAGAACACTGTATGTACATTCAAACCACGAAAATAGATGCGGACCATGAAAATATTGGTAACGAACGACGATGGTATTTACAGTCCGGGCCTTTCCTGCCTCGCAAAGGTTGCGGCCGCCCATGGGGAGGTAATCGTCATGGCCCCTGACATCGAGCAATCATCCATGGGTCAGGCCATAACTTCCGGAAAGCCCATTACCTACAAAAAATCGCCCACACATTTTGAAGGTATCGAAGCCTACCGGGTAACCGGAACCCCAGCCGATTGCGTGGCCCTGGGCACCCATTTGTTCGAAAATATCGATCTGGTCCTCTCCGGCATCAACATCGGTTCGAACCTGGGCAACTCGGCCTGGCATTCCGGTACGCTTTCCGCGGCGCGACAGGCAGTGCTGTTTGGCATACGCGGTATCGCCCTGAGCGTTTCGGTTGGGGAAGACGAACCGGACTTCGATGCCTTGAAACCCTTCGCACAGGCCGCATTGAAGGAAGTCATCAACGAAAACGAACGTAGGTTGCTGAACATTAATTTTCCACGAAATCCGAATGGGGAAATCGTATGGACGAGTCAATCCGTTCGCCAGTACGACGGGAAGATCATGGCCAATGAAGATCCCATGGGAAGGGAACATTACTGGTTTACGGTCATACCAATCGAACCCGAAGAGGACGGTTCCGACCGATGGGCCGTAAAACAGGGAAAGACGAGCATTACCCCCATGATTTTGGACCTTACCGATCAAAAGTATCTGAACGAACGTTCAAAAGAACAGAATAGAACCTAAAATCACTTACCATGAAAAAGATTTTGCTGCCCACGGACTTTTCGGACAACGCTTACAATGCCCTGAGATATGCTGTCGAGCTGTATAAAGATGACGATTGTACCTTCTTTCTTCTGAACACCTACACGCCCCCGATACACCAAACGGAGTATATACTGGACACTCCCGCCCAATTGGGACTGGGAGATATATACCGCACCCGATCCCTGGAGAATTTGGAAGCGCTAAAGAAACGGGCCACCGACGAATTTAAAAACCCGAGGCATGTTTTCAATACCCGTTCGGCGTTCAATACCTTGACCGAAGAAATCCTCGAAACCGTCGGGAACGAGCAGATCGACCTGATTGTCATGGGCACCAAAGGCGCAAAAGGGGCACAGGAAATCCTTTTCGGTACCAACACGGTCGATGTCATCGAGAAGGCAAATTGCCCGGTAATCGCGGTCCCGTCGAAATTCAAATTTGATGCCCCTGAGGAAATCTTGTTCCCTACGGATTATGAAATCGATTACCGGGAAAAGCAATTGGGGGAACTAGTGTATCTGGCTGAAAAATATAACGCCAGGATCAGTGTATTGCACGTTGCGTCAAGCTACGGGTTAGATCAAGAAAAAAAGAGCAACAAGTCCGTTTTGACGGGTACGCTTGACAGCGTTTCCCTTGAACACCACGAGGTGCCGGATACGGAGGTTATTACCGCCATTACCGACTTTCAATCGAGGCAGGGGACCGATTTTTTGGTCATGGTACAGAACCGGCACTCCTTTTTTGAGCGTCTTTTTATAGAGCCCGTTATCAAAAAGATCGGTTTTCATGTCCACGTTCCGTTTATGGTAATTCCACATCAAACCACCACATTTTAAATACAAAGGGAACCGAAATCATAAATAAATCCATAAAAAGAAAGTGTCCCAATACTCTTGGAACCTTGCCGAGATTTGAAAATTTGAAAACTCTCTCGCATTGGAGTCCTAGGAAATATAAAGAAAGCCGTCTGTTTTGGTTTTCAGACGGCTTCTTTTATAAATTACATCAAAAATAGTCTGATCATATTGGATTTTGTAATAAAATACTGAAAAAGATATCGAATAGCGCCTAATTCGAGGCGGCGCCTAAATGAAATGAATCATGATTAGTCGAAGTAGGTGGTTGACGACGGCTGTCCGAAAAGTCGTTTATAGGTACCAGTTACAACCCTTAAATACCCTTTTGTGGCAAAGTTTAGTTGATTTTTGTTAACGCCATTACATCATATCTTTCAATTTTTATTTACCTTGGCCTAGTTTTTTTTACCACTCCATGCCGGTAACAACCTTGTTAAAAAAATGAAGGATAAAATATTGACAATAGCCCTTGCGGATGACGACGAAGACGACCGAATGTTTTTTGTGGAAGCTCTGGAAGAACTTGCCCTAAGGGTCAAGGTATGCCTGTTTAAAAACGGTCAAGAACTGCTTGACTTTCTCAACCTTTCGAATACCGAGAAGCCCGACCTTGTATTTCTCGATCTGAACATGCCCATTAAAAATGGTCTCGAATGTTTGAGGGAAATACGCCAAAACTCAAAATTGAGAAATGTATCCATAGCCATTTATTCAACCTCGTCTTCTGAAAAAGATATCGAGGATACTTTTCTAAATGGCGCGAATCTGTACATTAATAAGCCCAATAACTTTTCCAAATTATTGGAGGCTCTGGAGAAAGCACTAAAAATCGATTGGCAGTATAATCCCCCGAAATTGAACAGGGATACCTTTCTACTGGGCACTTGATACCAAATTTATTTTTGGTTCTGCCTGAAATCATAGGCCTAGCTTCATGGGAAACATCCATTTTTAGCGGGAACACTACAATCAGGAAGAATCTTTTTAAGGCTGTCTTTTATTTGACCTTGTCCTCCGGTTCTTGAACTCTTTTTAAACAGTCTAAATGCTTATTCACAAAACTTTTTAGCGCCGGTGCTGCATAGCCGTCCGAAATGGTGTAGCCAGCCTCTTCAGTAATCTCTTTATCAGCTTCAATAAGATCTTTTTGGAATTTGGAAAGACTCCGAACTGAAGTAAATAGTAATTCATGCATAGCATAAGAATAGCGATTTATGGCCACAAAGGTTTTGAAGAGGAACATCACTATGGTCATATCCCCATAAAAAGTCAAGACGAATCTATTAGTTCAAAGGCGCCGGGTCAACATCTCTACCAGCTTACTTCCCGAAAAAAATTCTTTTAAGATGACACGGAGTACCGTATAAGTAGGTACTGCAACGATCATCCCAAAAATTCCGAAGAGGAGTCCGGAAATAAGTATGACAAGAAATATTTCCAAGGGATGTGATTTAACGCTATTGGAGAAAATTATGGGCTGGGAGAAAAAATTATCGACCAGTTGGCCGATAACGATACCTATGACCACATAACCGGTCCTTGGTAGGATTACGGTACTAAAGTCCAATTCGGGATTACTGGTCATGGTCAATAAGATCATAATAATACCACCGATCATCGGACCGACATAGGGAACGATGTTGAACAAAGCGCACAAAAAAGCGATGATCATGGCGTTCTCGATACCCACTAGAAATAATACGAGGGCATAGATAACAAAAAGTATGGCTATCTGAAAGAGCAGGCCGATAAAATAACGGGACAGGAGATTCTTAATCGTTTCGATGGAGTTGACGGTCTGCTCCCGCCGTTCTTCCGGTACCAACCGCAACAATCCAATTTCAAACGAACGGCCGTCCTTCAAAAAGAAAAAGGATATAAACACAACCGAGAAAAAACCGATCCCGACCATGCTCAAAAGTTCGGAGAGAAAGTTTAAAAATTTCGGCAGGACACCCACATTGAGTTGCTTATCGATATTCTTCTCGATATCCGCTTCCTTGATGAGTTCTTGGGCCACTTCTTGCGAAGCGCCGAAGTAGTTCGTGATTTCCACATAAAGTTTATTCAGTTCCGCCTGAAGTTTGTCCCAATCCAAAGAATAGAGGTTCTTGCCCTGTTCGGTCAGTACAGGAACAAAAATGTAAGCAATCCCCGCCAAAACGCCTATCATGAGCAAAATCGTAAAAATAACGGCAGCGATTTTCGGAAATTTTAATTTGGCTCTCAGGAACATTACTATCGGCCTACCGACCAAGGTGGCTACAATAGAGATAAGCAGATAAACGATTACGGACTGTATTTTGAACAGAAAGTACAACAGCAGCCCGATACCCAGCAGAATACCGATAGATCTTAAGATATTGTTCGATATTCTGTAATATTTTTTACGCTTTTGGCGCAGTTCGTCACGATTTGGTTTTTCATGGTACATGGTCGGTGGTTTTGGGTATCGGAAACTTTATAAATTTAATGCAAAAAAAAGAACCGTATTGCACGGTTCTTTATTCGATAAAGGGAAATTTATTTCATCGATTATCCTGAATGGGATTTCCCTCTTCGTCCATCATCATGGTTTCGGTGGAACCGTCTTCCATCGTGGCCTCCAATTTGTACTGCATTTTTTTGTTTACCATCGCTTTATCAACGGTGGCATTGGGATAGTTGTCCTGAATGGCAGTGTTAATGGCCTCAGGCAATTCGTCCATAGAGACTTCCTTAAAGCCATTTTGAGCTTTTTCCATTTCCTTATCCTTTTTCTTGGCCATCTTATCTTTGGACTTGTTCATCTTATCCTTGGACTTTTCCATCTTTTCTTCAGCATTCTGAGTGGCATCCTGAGTCTGCTGTTGCCGATCTACTTGATTCTGTTGTTGGGGATCTTCCTGTGTCTGCGGTTCTTCTTCAACCTGTGCGAAAGCGGTCATGCTCCCGAGCGCGAATACTGCGGTAAGTACTAATTTTTTCATCTCAATATAATTTTAGTTAACAATTCGTTTGTCGATGACCATCAAGTCATCTCAGCAAACTATCCATAAAATCCCATTAACTGTGTCCCATTTAATTATTTTTTTAATCCATTTTTAAAGTTCGGGTTTTTTCAAGTGATTTCAATTTACATTGTATCGACTTTTGATGTTTTGTAGTCAAATTTCTGGTCAATTGGGTCAATTCATACATCAATTCTTTCCTAATTTTATCAAATAAATCATAAACACGGAAATAAACATTAACCATCGGCTGTAACCCATAAACCTTAAACCTGATACAATGGCAGAGATAAAAATTGAAAAGAAAAAACCGTGGTGGCCATGGATTCTTGCCCTACTAATAATTTTGGCAATAGTTGCCTATTTTTGGTATACGGACGGTAAATTGGTAGACGACGACGTGTCCATCACCTCCGAAGAAGCTGTCGGTAACTATGTGCAAGAAGGCTTCACCGCAACCGACGTTGGTGAAACATATACGAAATCGGATTTGGAAACTGCCGAATATACTTCCTTCATTGGCGACAAGTCCAAATTGGGCACCGATTTCAACTACACTAAGGATGCCTTGGTACAATTATCGAATGCTGTCCGGCAGGCGGCCGTAGAGCATGGTATCAACAAAACCGACGAACGATTAGAAAGGGTAGAGAACGGTGCCAAGGATGTGCAAAAAAATGGGGATTCCCTCCAACTTGCGCGACGAATAAAAGAGGTAGGCGGGGATATCGCACAAATTATCAGGACTATTCAGGAAAAGGAATATCCAGAAATGGCAGAAACCCCCGAACATATAAAGAGGACTTTAGGCGCTATCGTTCCGAACCAGAAGATTACCGAGCAAGAAGAGCGGATCAGAGCATTCTTCGATGCCTGTGGAGATGCGTTAAAGGAAATGAACCCCGAAAACAAAGAGCAATGAAAACACCGGAAAAACACTTGTATTATCTAAGCGAACTATCGGACTACAAAATCGCAGGCGGTTACCCGGACGTTAGGAACTGGGAGGTCAAGGATAAAGCTCTACGCAAAATCGGAGCGGTAAAAAACCTATTGGTAAACAAAAATACCCAAAGAGTGGTGTATTTGGACGTGGAGGTAGATAATACCATTATAGATGCCAACCATGATCCTTACGGTAGGCCGGCCAATTCGGAAATCCGTGAATTCATCAACGAGAAAGGGGAAAACCATGTTATCATTCCCATTGGTCTTGTGGACCTAAATACGGATCAGGAATATGTATTTGCTGAAAAAATCGATCACAAAACCTTTGCCGAGACCAAAAGAATCCGAGAGGATACCGTTATAGAGCGGGACTATGAGAATGCCGTACTCGATTCCTATGGCAGAAGCTACGAGCATACGCCTGTGGAAAACAAGATGGATTCCGATGTTGAGAACGCCGAGGTGTACAAAGAAGAGCGAATGGATAAGATAAAGCAACGCCATAATGTTGGCGAATACCGCGATTCCGAAAAGCCTTCCAAGAATATAGAGGAGGAAACGGAACAGTATTTCGACGAAAACGAGACTGCGAAAAAATATAAAATAGCCTCTGAAGACGAAGAGTTCTATGGGCGAAACGAATTCGATGATTCCCGGTTTTATAGGGGGAAAAAATAATCGTATGATGTGCCAATTTAAAGTATAAGTTTAGGCGTAATGGAAGAAAAGAAAGAAGGAGGCGTAAACCGGGACAGCAACGTGGATTGGAACGATGGCGATTCAGATGCGAACCAGTACGAAACCCTGCACGACAAATGGAACGTTATTCAGGAGGAATATCTCAAGAAATATCCGAAACTGGCCGAGAAGGAGGATTTGTATCTTGAAAGTGTCGGTTTTGAGGGGCTACTGGAAAAAATAAGTGAAATTCGAGACAAACCGATTGAGGAAATCCGAAGAGAAATCGAAAATTGGTAATCTTAATATTTGGTTTGATTAAAGGATTAACAATTTAGACTTTAATAAAACATTCGTATTATGACAAGAACGGAAAATGCATGGAACGCACAACTGCAAGACCTTATAACACAAATCTGGGCCTCGGAAAGGGCGTATGGCACTTTGGTACAATCGGATCGCTATCCACGTTTTCGTCCTTTTTTTAATAAACGCTATTTCAAGCAACAACATTCGAGATTGATTCTAGACGAAGAGTTCGAGGTAATTGAAGGGAGAAAAGCTAAGGAATCCAGCCCTAACAATAATCTGATATTCTCTTCAGTGGAAAACAGGTTGCTCGAAGATAAAATGACTGATAGAGAGATAGATGCCCTTATCATCCGTTCAGAGGAAGAACTCCTTTTAAAGTATCAACAGGTCTTAGCACATCCTGAATTGCCAAATGTGACAGATGCACTATTACAATCGCAAGCCGAAGAGGGCAATAACATGCTTCAAGGCTTACGGACGGATTATCAAATCAATCATAAGAGGCCTGTTCCCGAAAATGTTTAATGGGAATATAGTTAAGCGCAATTGGAATGTAGGTGCATGAAACCCTAATTGTCCGATGTGCATAATCCGTCGATTCGGTGTTTCCCCCTGCGCATTTGGCCTGTACATTATTTATGGCACCGGCAGATCCACTTGTCTACCCCACCATTCCCCTAGCCATTATTTTCGGCTTCAGATTGCACCGTTTCAACACTTTCCTTTTTCCTTAATCGGTTCTATCCAAAGTCGCTTTCTTTGACCCCGAACAAGAGATTTGCGTAAAAGTCAAAGCCGTCACTATAAGTATTGGATATTATTCATAATCAAGATTTTAAACAGTATCTTACAATACTGTTTTAGCAAAATGATTCTTAGAGTTTATCTTCATGTCCACCGTTAGATAGCTCTAAAATGATAAGATAACAATCTGAAAATGCAAAAATTACCGGTTTCAAAAATAATTCGAAATATTACCGATGAAATCGCTTTTGAGGCGATTTCCGATGATTATTCCCTTTCCATTAAAATTGAACAATATGTCCCGTACATCTGTGGGGCCGTACACGACGGCCATCAGTTTCGAAAATCTTTATGGAAAAATTGCCTACACACTGAATATGAACGTTGGTATGAAGAGGACCCTTGCACGAAAGAGATGTTACGCTCCCACCCCATCGTAATTGCCGGCTGTGACAGTAGATTTGAGTACGATTTGAACCGAGACCCCGAAAATGCCATTTATGAGGATGCATGGGGCAAAAAGTTATGGGATAAACCATTGCCAAAGGCGGAAAAGGAGTTCAGTCTTAAAAAACATGCGGCCTTTTACAAAGTGGTCAGCGCATTGGTAGGGCAAATCGAAAAGAAACACGGAAGAGCCCTAGTTTTCGATATGCACAGTTACAATTTGAAGCGCTGGGACAGGGAAGTCCCGACATGGAATTTGGGTACCATTAACATCGATAACGAACGCTATGGTCTTATGGTTACTTCCTGGAGCCAAAAATTGGGAGCGATGGACTTGCCCAACACAATCAGATCCACCTCAAAAATCAACGACACCTTTGAGGGAAACGGTTATTTCTTAAAATACATCACTAAAAACTTTAAGAACACCTTGGTTCTAGCCACGGAAATCGCCAAGGTCTATTGTGATGAAGAAACCGGTGTCATCTATCCAGAAGTAGTACGCTCCGTTGAAAATCATTTGAAAGGATTGATACCTTTGCAAGCCGATGAATTTTTAGAGCAAAATTTATGATCGAGAAGCGAATCGTTCGAAACGTGTGCAAAAAACTTTCCGAAGCGCAATCCGTGTTCCAAAAATTGCCGAAAGACGGTGTGATGTACATCGAAAAACTACTGCCGTATATCTGTGTCTTTCGTTACAAAAGAGAGGATGCCCACTTTGCGGGATTGCTGAAAACCCAGGCTTCCTATCTAGTGGTAGAAGACACTGTCGATATTTCGAAACTGCTGGAAGAAATTTCGTCTACGGTGTCCCAAAAACTAAACGCCTTTCTGATATTGGAATTTTGGCCCGTTCGGAAGGATCACCAAGCGGAATTCGAGATTTTTTGTCCCGAGAACAAAGCCCCTGCCACCGTGGCTGCCCTACAGCAAGGATTCGAAAGCATACGGGATATCTATCCCAATACCTCCGTTACGATAACCAATCGGTTCGAAAGGCATCCCGAACGGTTGGAACCGTTGATGGCTATCGACGAATCAAAAGAATCCGGTAGTTTGCTGATCGGGGTGGCCGTACCAGCGCTTTATCAGAATATTGAGGAAGAAGAAGTGTATTCGCTGTTCTATAGAAAATTCTTCTCCCGTTTTTCCGAAACTATCAAACGGGCTGCCTATGAATTTATTCGGGTACAGACTTCCAATCCGTTCGACCATTATCTGATGTTGGGAAAGACCCATCTCGACAGGGTTACGCTAAAAGCAGATGCCGAACTGGCAAAAATAAGCGAGGGGATGAAATTTCTATTGCGGACCACACCGGTTAACAGCACCCCGGAATGGAAAAAATTTAAAAAAAATAATTTCCTGAAAACCCCTTCTTTCAACTATAGGCTGATCGCCCTGGATCCCGAAAAGAAAAAACGAGAGTTGTACGCCCTACCTATAGATCAGGTTACCGATCCCACGATATCCTTTATCCTTCGCGACAAGCGACTCGAAATTGAAAAGCAACTGACCATGTTGGAAGAACGGGGCACCGATAATTTCCGTTTTATCGGGGAAAGCCTCTACGGTAAAATTGAGGACCATATTATCGAAGCTGCACTGGCAATTTTGAAGCAATATCCGAAAGGGGACGATCGGAAGGATATGCGCCGGTTTAACTGTCATGAGTTTGCCGAACAAGCCAAACAGGATATGGCATATTACCAAGAAAGATTTCCGGATATCAAGCTATCCATGGAAATACGTAAAGACGTTGCCGGTATTATGGTCTCGAAGAGCGAACTGCTGATTAGCGATCAGTTCTCTTTGGACCAAAGCCGCTGTGACGCCTTGATACAGCATGAGATCGCCACACATATTCTAACCTATTGCAACGGCAAAAGTCAGCCCCTTAAACAGATGTATGCTGGCTTTTCAGGATATGACCAATTGCAGGAGGGGCTTGCCGTACTCGCCGAATATCTGGTCGATGGACTGACCGTTAACCGGATGCGTACCCTTGCCGGTCGTGTCGTCGCAGCGGAATCCATGGTAAAGGGCGCCAACTTTATAGCAACCTTCGACCGTTTGCGAACGGAACATAATTTTACGGAAAAAACGGCCTATTACATTACCATGCGTATCTATCGCGGAGGCGGTCTGGTCAAGGACTTTGTCTACTTGGCGGGACTTCTAAATGTTATGGGGTATTTAAAAAACGGGGGCAACCTTGAGACGCTATATTCCGGAAAATTCAATATCAACCATGTTGAACTGATAGAAGAGCTGTTGCACCGCAGTGTACTCCGAAAACCCATATTACCACGATTTCTCGAACGGGATTCCGTAAAAAAGCGCTTACAAAAAGTAAGGAACGGTCTAAAAATCACTGAACTATTGGCGTGAACCTCATACTTCGAAAGGGTCAAAAATTATTTATTACGGATTCATTTTAATCCGTAACTTCCAACGAATTCACCAATAATATTGTTCCTGTAATCCTAATTTTACCAATATCAAAATTACCAAAGAAAACAGAAAATGAAAATAGCGTTTATCATCAACGACCACGAGACCGAAAAACCCAATTTTACTACCCCTGCTTTAGGATATGCGGCCTACAAACGCGACCACGATGTTTTCTTTATCGGCATCGGGGAACTGGCCTACGCCTCCGATGGCCACTTTTCCGCTCGTTGCAAGACCATAAAGGATTCCAACTTTAAAAGTCAGGAGACTTTTTTCAAGGCGGTACAAAAGGAAAAATTTATCAACATTACATCAGAGGATCTCGATGTGCTTTTTCTTCGTAACGATCCGTCGGACGAAATCGATGAGCGCTATTGGGCCCAGAACGCGGCATTTATATTCGGGGGCATCGCCATGAACGATAAGGTATTGGTCGTGAACCATCCCAGCAGCCTGGCAGGTGCTGTAAATAAGATGTATTTCCAACATTTCCCGGAAATATTGCGCCCAAAAACCATTATTTCAAGGGATAAAAAGGAAATAAAGGATTTTTTCAAGCAACAGAAAGAAAAAATGATTTTAAAGCCTTTACAGGGTTCGGGGGGCAAGAACGTATTTATGATGGACAAAAAAAACGAACACAACTTATCCCAGACCATAGATGCCATCTGTCGTGACGGCTACACCATTGCCCAAGAATATCTGCCCGAGGCCAAGAACGGCGACACCCGCCTCTTTCTTATGAACGGAGAACCCTTGCAGGTCGATGGCCAATATGCCATGATGCAAAGGGTAAACGCATCCGGGGATATACGAAGCAACATACATGCGGGCGGAAAGCCCGAAAAAGCGAAAATGACCAATCAAATACTGGAGCTGGCCGAAATCGTCCGGCCGAAATTAGTCCAGGACGGTATGTTCTTGGTGGGCATCGATATTGTCGGGGACAAACTCATGGAAATCAATGTTTTTAGCCCCGGTGGACTCAATGTGATGGGCCAGATGTACGAAGTTGATTTCGCCACGGAGGTCGTAAAATCCATAGAACGGAAAGTAAGGTACAAAAACCTATACTCAAACTATCTGTACAATAGTCGTTTGGCAACCTTATAATCCTATCAATTAATTATCGTCCGTCGCATCTTCAACTTGATCCTCGACCTCCTCGGCGGCTTCTTCCATATCATCTTCCACTTCGTCAGCGGCATCTTCCATGCTCTCGCCTGTTTCTTCCATCCGCTCATCCACCTTTTCCCCTGGAGTTTTCTCTTCCCTGCAACCAACAATTGCTATCATTGCCGCAAAGACGATCATATACAGTACTTTTTTCATTGGTATAGATTTTAATTAATTGTTTATCCGGGAACTCCTCTTGAGTTTCCGTTAAGATTTACATTTCCCGTCAACCTAAATTTATTGAAATTTACAAAAAAAATTCTTCCTAAAATTCAATATCGTCAAAAGTTCTTTAAACACATAATCCACGTTCGATTTCGGTGCGTTGTCCATTGAATACCGCTTCTATAATGGAAGGCAGGCCGACTTCGCCCAATACATGATTGTGTTGCCAATGGTATCCAATAAATTTGCATCTATATTTTTAATTTACTTAATTTAAGAGCAGGTCAGCTCATAAAATCCATTTTGAGCCATGTTCTCCATACCCATAAATCACCTTCCAGACACGCCCTCATGTTCACATGAGGTCTTGTCTGACAATGGATTTCTCACGGACAAATAACCTATCGAAAATCGATAGGTATCGCTTAAAAAGATGAAAATGGGACCCTAATCTTTGCAAGTGTTTTTGTCAGGCTTTTTTTCTTCGTTCAGTTTAGCAAGAACACTCTTTTTTTTAGAGGATTTTTTCTTTTCCGGATTCTTTGGTTTAGCGCTCATGGCATCGTATTTAATTGACCTTTTTCGGAATAATTTAAGCGTAAAAAAGGGGAGGCACTAACCCAATAGAAAATATTAGTAGTCCAAAAAAATAGGAAGGGTCTCCGAGAAGAGACAGAGTTAAAAGGCAGCACTAATAGTAGTACTACCAAATTTTGGCTAGTCCTCTTCCTCGGGCTCATAGTCCGCCAAAGGGTGGTCTTTCATGCCTAGGCCGACTATCTTGATAATATTGACCACGGTATTGTACAACATCAATACGACGACGATCAACGCAGCGCTGAGGAGCGCCGATATTCCCAAGGAAAT
>NZ_JBGTHY010000268.1:0-6659 GCF_041745955.1 Pricia sp. | reverse complement strand
AAAGAAATTCCCGAATATCCGGGAGTGCATCCAATCCGTCCACACCTCGACGCCCCTATCGTATCGCGACTATATCGGTTGCCATCGCGGGGGAATGTACGGGTATGTCAAGGATATAGAAAATCCGTTAAAATCCTTTATCTCGCCACGAACCAAAATAGAAAACCTTTATTTTACGGGCCAAAGCCTTAATATGCATGGTATTTTAGGGGTCACCATCAGCGGGGTCGTCACCTGCTCGGAAATTTTAGGCGCCGAGTATTTGTTGGATAAAATAGTGGCGCGAAGTGAAAAAAGTGGGGCGTTACAATAGGCGGAAGGTATAAAAGATGTTTCGACGACCAAAACGACGGAGCGAAATTTAAAACTAAGAAAAAATATTTACAAAAGGCTGCCTGCCGTAAAGGCAGGTTTAGCAGTTTATACGTTTATGAGTTTATTCAATCAGGTTAGCCTTATAAAATCAATGCCCTTCCCTTTATTGACCTGGACTAGGGTAGGCTCGTGCACTTGGCTCCAAAAAATACAATTATTTGTGGTATTGCTTTTGTTCTTAAGCTCATGCGGTGTCAAAAAATCATTGCATGATATACCGGATGTAAGTCAATACGAATCCGAAATCGCGGAACGCACCCAACTAAACGATTCCACTTTTGTTTTGGATGATAATTTTTTGACTAAAAATAGACATGGTCAGTGGGAGTTATTTGTCAACGGAAATCCTTATGAACTAGGGTTAAAAACGGGTAGCCTTACCCAAGAACTCTTCAATCGGCAAGAACAAATTTTTGTCGACAAAATCGATTCGCTGGTACCGTCCAAGGGAAAGCAGAACTTGCTTCGAAAATTTCTCGCCTGGTTCAATCGCAAAATGTACCGCAATATCGATGCGCAGTATAAAGCTGAAATCTATGGTATGTCAAAATACGCCTCAAAAAATTTCGATTATATCGCCAAACCCTATCAACGGGTAATGTATTTTCACGGCGCGCACGATATCGGCCATGCCCTGCAAGATTTGGCACTGGTCGGCTGTTCAAGTTTCGCGGCCTGGGGCGACCATACCGAAGATGGCAAAATGATCATCGGCCGTAATTTTGATTTCTATGTCGGGGATGAATTCGCCAAGAATAAGATTATCGCTTTTGTCGTACCCGATAACGGGCATAAATTCATGTCGGTCACCTGGGGAGGCTTTATAGGGGTGCTATCCGGAATGAACGATCAGGGCCTGACTGTCACCATCAACGCAGGGAAATCAGATTTTCCATGGGTTGCCAAGACTCCCATTTCATTGGTTACCCGTGAGATTCTGCAATATGCATCCACTATTGACGAAGCCATCGCCATCGCCAAAAAACGGGAGGTATTTGTCTCGGAATCCATTTTTGTGGGAAGCGCCAAAGATAAGCGTGCCGCCATAATCGAAGTGTCCCCAAATAATTTTGGAGTTTACGAAGTCGAGAATTCCAACCAACTGATCTGCTCCAACCATTTTCAGAGCGCAGCATACGCCAACGACAAGAAAAACCAAAAACATATTCTTGAAAGTCATTCGCAATACCGCTACGAGCGTATGGAAGAATTGTTGGACGAACATCCCAAAGTAACTCCCAAAATCGTCGTTGACATCCTCCGGGATAAAAAGGGACTTGATGACAAGCGTATAGGTTATGGAAACGAAAAGGCCCTGAACCAGTTATTGGCGCATCACGGTATTGTTTTCCAACCGGAAGACCTGAAAGTCTGGGTATCGGGTAATCCGCATCAATTGGGGGAGTTCGCGGCCTATGACCTCAACGAGATTTTCAATGAAACGGATGCTGATATTGGGATAAAATCAATGTCAGAAGCAAAATTGAACATTCCCGAAGACCCCTTCGTGAACACTTTGGCCTATCAACACTATCAGCGCTATCGGAAGCTTCGAAACCAAATTATTAGGGCTATTTCTTCGGATGGATATGTAGAAGAAAAGACGCTACAAGAACTGATACTTCTAAATCCCGATTTTTGGGAAGCCTACTACTTGGTCGGAAAGTATAATTATGAAAAGGGATATGACCGTTTGGCCCTGAACGCTTTTTTGGAGGCGGAGACCAAAGAAATCACCACTGTACCCGATAGGGAAGAAGTAGAGCGTTATATTCGTAAATTAAAATGAAAAATCGATCGATAATAGCTCTGCATACGCAATAGCACGCTGATAACGAAGATTGGGCGTACAAGCGTCAGATTACATCATAAGTATCTACGTCACCGGCCGGCCGCCTGCAAGATAGGTCTATGTTAAATTATTTAAAGGCAAATCTTTTTAATATGATTCCAGAAATCGAAAAAGCATCCTTACAAGAAATCAAGACCTTTCAAGAGGAAAAACTGAGAGGACTTTTCGAATATCTGAATACAAATTCGCCCTACTATCGACGGTTGTTTCGGAAACATAAAATAAGTGCGGATGCTATCCGGAATTTAGAAGATTTGAGGCGTATTCCGACCACTTCCAAGGAGGACCTTCAGAAATTCAACGATGATTTTTTGTGTGTCCCGAAAAATAAGATTGTTGATTTTGTGACCACATCAGGCACGCTCGGTGAACCTGTTACCGTTGGCTTGACAGATGCCGATCTTGACCGGTTGGCCTATAATGAAGCGATTTCGTTTGCCTGTGCCGGAGTAACGGATGAAGATATCCTACAGTTGACAACGACCATCGACCGCCGTTTTATGGCGGGGCTCGCTTATTTTCTGGGCGCCAGAAAGTTGGGTGCCGGAATTATTCGCGTAGGAGCGGGCATCCCTGAACTGCAATGGGATACTATTCTACAATTCAGACCTTCCTATTTGATTGTTGTACCTTCCTTCCTTTTAAAATTGATAGAGTACGCCGAACATCATGATATCGATGTGAATGCTTCAGGAATAAAAGGGGCGATTTGTATCGGAGAATCGCTGCGCGACCAAGATTTCTCGCTCAACGTTCTGGCCCATAGGATAAAATCGGCTTGGAACCTTGAACTATACTCCACCTACGCCTCTACTGAAATGAGCACCGCGTTTACCGAGTGTTCGGAACAGCAAGGTGGTCATCAACATCCGGAACTGATCATCACGGAAATTTTGGACGATGAACAAAATCCCGTTCCCGCAGGTTACGAAGGCGAACTGGTCGTTACGACCTTGGGCATAGAAGCTATGCCCCTATTACGGTTTAAGACCGGTGATATGGTTGTGGCACATACCTCGCCCTGCGGTTGCGGAAGAAACACCTTGCGACTTGGCCCCGTGGTAGGCCGTAAAAAGCAGATGATCAAATATAAAGGCACCACGCTCTACCCGCCGGCCATGCACAATGCGCTCAACGATTTTCCGGAAGTGGAGAGTTTTGTTATCGAAATCTATCACAACAGCATCGGTACGGATGAAATCCGGATCAAAATCGCCACAAAAATAGCTTCCGAAGAACTTTTGCAAACGATAAAAGACCATTTCCGATCGAAACTACGGGTAACTCCTAATATCGAATTTGTTCCGAAAGAAGAAGTGCAAAAACTGCGGATATCGAAATTAGGGCGAAAACCAGTTAGTGTTATTGATAAGAGAGGTTGAAAGGCACGCACGTTTTTGCCAAGAGCCTGACGAATCTCCCCGGTGTAAGGGGATGTTCGGTACAACGTAGCAATATTATATCATCAATACCTGTTCCCAAAACATAGAGCACTTCGTTGTTTTCAAAATCAGCACCGAAACTGAGGTGTTCCACCAGCTCCTTTCAAAGATGGCTATTGCAACAGATAAATCCCCATCTTGATTTTCCAATACGGCATTTTCTCCTCAAAATAGTCAAAATATGGGCGCAAGCCTTCCGGATATTCCAATTCGGATTGTGCCTTTTTGATAGTTTCTATTTCTTTGTCGGCTATAAATTGGTGTAGGTCGATATGCTTGCCTTCCTCGGCCATCTTTAAAAAATGACCATATACCGTACTATCGGAGATCCCCCTTTTCTTGGCTATTTCTGCGACAGAAAGACCATCATTGAACAAATTCAAGGAAAATTGATCTGTGGGAATACCCTTGGATTCCACGGTTTTTTTGTGCCGGTTGATTTCCTTAAGGAAAGCGGTGGCATATTTTTCAAGTTTGGCTTCCCCAACCCCCGAAACTTTCAGGAAGTCGGCCTCATCGTACGGCATTTTTTCTTCCATATCCCTCAAACTGGCATCGCTGAAGACTATGTAAGCGGGGACTTTTGCCTCCAAAGCGACCTGTTGTCTCAGTACCCGTAGTTTTTCGAAGAGTTCCGTTGGTTCTGTTTGCGTCTTGCATTCTTTTTTGGGCTTGAATTTTTCCCTTTCCAAGACGGCGAAGTGGACCTGTTTTCCCTCAAAAAGTACTTGTTTAGCAGAAGAGGTAAGGGCTATTCTAGAACCTTCCCTAAAATTGATTTCCAGAATACCCTGATTCAGCAATTGAATAACATATTGCTGGAGATCGAGCCAGGAGATCTCTTTCGCGGCACCGTAGGTTTTTACGTTCTGATAGCCGTTATCAAAGACCTGGGCGTTTCGGGCACCGCGCAATACGTCGACTACCATGCCCATGGCCTCGTTCTCCTTGAGACGTGCCACGGCGGAGCAGATCTTTTGGGTCAGCAGCGTGCCGTCGAAGTATTTGGGCGGGCGCTTGCAGATATCGCAATTGCCACAATTCTCGTAGACCGGCTCTCCGAAATAATTCAGAAGGGCGATACGGCGGCAGCTCAGGGCTTCCGCAAACTGCTGCATCCGTTCAAGCTTGGCATACTCGACCTCCGCATTGTCGCTATCGGCAATAAACCGGCGCAACAAGGTGACGTCGCCATAACTATAGAACAAAAGGGCATGTGCCGGTAGGCTGTCACGACCGCTACGGCCTATTTCTTGATAATAGCCCTCCACATTTTTCGGAAGATTGTAATGGATTACGAAACGAACGTTGCTCTTATCGATACCCATTCCGAACGCGATGGTGGCCACGATTATCGATACTCGATCGGTAATAAAATCCTCTTGCACGGCAGATCGTTTTTCCGAAGTCATGCCCGCATGATAGGCTTTGGCCTGAAAACCGGAATCGCACAATCGTTCGGCAATCTTTTCGGTATTCTTTCGACTTAGGCAATAGATGATTCCGCTTTCATCTGGGCGTTGCGTTAGAAAATCGATAATCTGTTTAAGCCGGTTTTGGGCGGGGCGAACTTCTAAAAACAAATTGGGCCGATCAAAGGAGGCCCAATGCCTGTCAGCGTCGGGAATACCTAATTGGTCTACAATATCATCTTGAGTGGTCTTGTCCGCCGTGGCGGTAAGCGCCATAATCGGAACGTTCGGAAAACGCTCTTTTAAAGTTCCCAATTGCATATACGCCGGACGAAAATCATGGCCCCAGGACGATATACAATGGGCCTCGTCGATGGCGAACAGGCTGATGGGAATATTCTGAAAAACTGCGTCGAACTGGTGCAGGCTTTCGGGGGCTACGTAGAAAAGTTTCAGCTCGCCCTGTCGTAACGCTAACAGTATTTCTTGCTGCACCTCAGAAGGCTGGGAACTGTTATAGTAAGCGGCGGCTAAACCATTGGCACGCAGGGCATCTACCTGATCTTTCATCAAAGCTATCAATGGGGAGACCACTACCGCCGTACCTTCGGTCGCCAAGGCCGGCAATTGAAAACAAAGGGATTTTCCACCGCCCGTAGGCATGATGGCCATCACATCCTTTTGGGAAAGAATATCTTCCATCACCTCCAACTGGTTCGGCCGGAAGGAATCATATCCAAAATGGGTTTTTAATAACGGCAGGAGCTCTTGTTGTACTGTAGTAGTCATAGTCGTAAAAATAAGGATTGTTTTAAAATTTATGTGCCAATGGCTATTCCGATTTATAGCCTATCTGTTTTCGGGGTACTGGACTTCCGTTCTTGTTGATGAGTTCATCCAAATAATCGAAAACCAGTCCTATGTTCTTGCCCTGGTCGGAGAGTTTCTTTTTGATATGCCCTATTTCGAGTTTTAAGGCTAACGTATCCGTCATTACTTCCCGCATTTTGGTGAAAACGCGAATGATTCGGATGTTGACCGCAATGGCCCTATCGCTGCTTAAAACACATGACAACATGGTTACGCCTTGTTCCGTTTATGGCAACAAAAAGATTATGCAAACATTCCGTCCATAATACCCTTACTTCAAAAGTATCACAATCCTTGGTTTACATATTATGTTTGCATAATAATGTTCACTTTTGATACGGGCGATATTGCCCGCATCATTAAAAGTGAAATAGTTATGATCAATGAATTTCAAACATTCAAAGAGCTTACGGATAGAGCGGCAGCCTATCTCAAAAGCTTGTCCTACGGATCCCAAAGTATAGATTCGTACTCAAGGGAATGGTCCCGTCTCGGGGATTACATGAGGGTTAACGGAGTGCTACGATTTGATTCCGGTGCCGGGGTACGATACCTTGCCCAAATAACCGGTAATATCGAGGTCGGATCATTATCTAGAAAGCAGCGAAATCAAATAAGGGCCATCTCGGTCCTATCCGATTTTGCCGAGACCGGCACGATCAGAAAGAGGAAAAAGAAACAAGCCCCCAAAGAACTCAACGGGCCAAT
>NZ_JBGTHY010000267.1:0-3803 GCF_041745955.1 Pricia sp. | reverse complement strand
ACGTAGCCGCCATCGCCCTTGATATATTTTTTGACGTGACTTAGGTTGATAAGGTGGGAGTTGTGTACCCTGCAAAACCCGGAACCGGACAGCAGGTTTTCAAAATCCTTAAGGTTTTTGGAGATAACCTGTTTTTGTTTGCCGGAAAGGTAAAGCGTGGTATAGCTGCCGTCGGCCTCGCAGTAGATGATATCGTCGGTCCTGAAAAAGTCGATACCGTCCAAAGTAGGGACCGCCAGTTTCTCGATCTTGCCCGATGCATAGTTGAGATTGTGCAGCACGGACTGGTAGCGTTGTCTCTTTCCGTTTTTTTGTAGGTTTTCCTTGGTCCTTTTCACGGCGTGGATTAAATCGTCGACATCCACGGGTTTCAACAAATAATCGATGGCGCTGAACTTGATGGCCTTGATGGCATATTGGTCGTAGGAAGTAACGAAGATGACCTCAAAATCGATGGGGGACAATTTTTGCAGCACGTCAAAACCGGACATATTGGGCATCTGGACGTCCAAAAAAACAAGATCGGGTTTGAGGGCATTAATGGCCGCTATACCCGCTTCGGGACTTTCGCAAATCTGCAAGATCGCTACTTCCGGGCAATACTGTTCCACCGCCTGCTGCAGTGACTGCCGGCCGTAGTGCTCGTCGTCTATGATTATTGTCTTTATCATTTAAGTTTAGAAGTTCGGTAAATTCAGAATGCCAATGTTTATAAACATGCTCTTACTTCGCAGCTAATATTCTGTTCCTTGATATTACTCATACTCATAACTCATAACTTTGAACTTGATCTCGGTTGCTAAGCGAATTCAAAGCATGGACTTGATCAGGAAATAGGAATATTAACGGTCACCCTAGTCCCCAACGCTTCGCCCGCCTGATTCGTCAAGTCGGTGATATGGATCAGTTGCCTTTCCAGTTCCTTGCTGAGCAGCCTAAGCCGTTCTTCTGTAATTTTCAATCCCAAAGACTTTGTTTTATACACCGATCTTTGCTGCAGCTCGAAGGCTTTTTGGCGGCCTACGCCGTTATCTTCTATCGTGCAGATCAGTTGTTCGCCCTGCTGTTCTATGGAAATGCCGATCTGTCCGTTCCCGGTATCCTTTTTATGCATCAGGCCGTGCCAGATGGCATTTTCCACAAAGGGCTGCAATACCATGGAGGGCAGATACGTGTTTTCCAGATCGATATCCCCCTTGACATCAATCTGGTGTTGTATTTCGCCATTAAAACGGAGAGCTTCCAATTGAATGTAGGCTTCCAATAAGGTCAGTTCATCTTTTAGGGAGACTTCGGTGGACTCCGCATTCTCCAAGACCATTCGAATCAATTTGCCGAACTTGGTCAGGTATTTGGAGGCGTTTTGATTGTCGCCGTCTAAAATCATCTGGTTGATGGAGTTCATACAGTTGAAGATAAAATGCGGATTGATCTGCGCTTGCAGGGCCTTCATTTCGAGCTCTGTCAGTTGCCTTTTAAAGTTCACTTCCTTGATCTCCTCGTTTTTTGAGGCCAAAAGTTTTTGGCCTTTTAAACGTTGGCGCAGCGTATAAAAAATGAGGCCTGCCAAGAGGGCGATCAACCCTACGCCCCCGATAGAGGCATTTTTTAGGGTAGCCTGGCGTTGGGCTTCTTTTTGCTGCACTTGCTTTTCTTGGGCCAGAAGGGTGATTTGCTGGTCTTTTTTTTCGGTTTCGTATTTTACCTGAAGTTCGTTGATATGTTTAGTACTGCGCTCATTTAAAATACTGTCATTGGCTGCCTTAAATAGTTGATGATATTTATATGCTCCGCTAAAGTCCTTTTTTTCTACATGTAATTCACTAAGTGCCTCGTAAACATCGGAAATTAGTGGATTTGATTTTATTTCTTCGGCAACTGATAAACTTTTTAATAAATAATTTTGTGCGAGTAAATAATTTTTCAACTTCAAATACGTGTAACCCACATACTTAAAACAATAGCCCAGTTCCACTTTTTGAGACAACCGTTCTCTTATTGGTAAGGAACGGCGGTAGTAGAACAGGGCTTTCTCATATTCCTTTAATTCAATGAAGACATGACCTAAATCTTCTAAACCATTGGAAATCCCCCAATCGCTGCCAATTTCTTGG
Organism: Pricia sp.; assembly: GCF_041745955.1. Taxonomy (NCBI): domain Bacteria; kingdom Pseudomonadati; phylum Bacteroidota; class Flavobacteriia; order Flavobacteriales; family Flavobacteriaceae; genus Pricia; species Pricia sp. The sequence goes on along the minus strand of NZ_JBGTHY010000267.1, from coordinate 1,689 downwards.
CTCATTTTAAGAGCTTGTTCATAATAATTCTTGGATTTACTAAATTCTTTTTTCCCGAGGTATGCGCTTCCCAAATATGAAAGATCTACCGCTGCCGCCTGATTTGGTTTGCCACTTTCTAAACGATCATCCAGGTTTAAAGCTTCTTTAAAACTTTCGATTGCCAAATCATACTTCTTACTAGTCAAATAGATATCTCCAATACTGCTAAGTGCAGTTGCAACTCCTAAGTTTTTTCCTTTAATTTGATAAATATTCAGTATGCGGTGATACACTGAAAGTGCTTTGTCATACTCGCCTAGCGTACTTTGTATTACCGCTAATTGGTACAAACCGTTCGCTACGTCCAGAGAATCACCAATGCTTGAAGAGTTCGCTATAAATTTGTTAAGATGTACCAAAGCCTCAGGATAATTTCCTTCATGCCTGCTAGAAACGCCATAATAAAAATCGTACCAACCAATTCCCTTTTCAAAATTTAACTTTTGTGAAAGTATTTTTATACTATCCGCATATTTTCTGACTATATCCGTTTCGGAGTTGGAACTGCCATAATGCCAAGCTAAACGGTAATAGGTCTTAATTTTACTTGAATCATCGGGAAGGGTTCTTAATACTGTCAAAAGACTGTCCAATTCTTCCTGTCTTTGTGCTTGCAGCGGCACTGTACACACAACTAATGCCCAATAAATTAAGATCCATATAAAATAATTTGTCCTCATTTCTTTTGGAGTAGGGAAAATCCGTTATTTATTGAAATTTTAAGGTAACTTCAAAGATGGCCGTCGCACTAATTTAGCCATTTTGCAGCTAGTATTAGGAAATTTTGTACCCCATACAACTTTTTGCTGATGGTCTGCCCATTATTTTCTACTGCAAGTGAACTTTTTTGAACTTTTAAAATTTTTCAAAGTTCCCCCTCTACGATTGACTTTTTTTTAGTAAATCGGGATATTCACTTCTACACGGGTGCCCAAGGCTTGCCCCAACGAGTCTTTCAGGTCGGTGATATGGATAAGCTGTTTTTGGAGTTCTTTACTGACCAACTTAAGACGGTCTTCAGTAATCTTGATGCCCAGCGATTTGCTTTTCCAGACCGATTTTTGTTGCAATTCCCTGGACTTTTCCCTACCTACGCCGTTATCCTCTATCTGACAGATTAATTGTTGGTCCCGGTCCTTTTCTACGGAAATGGTAATGCATCCTTGGCCCTCTTTCGTTTTGTGCATAAGGCCGTGCCAGATGGCATTTTCCACAAAGGGTTGTAGAACCATGGAAGGTAGATAGGTATTTTCCAGATCGATATCCCCTTTGATATTGATTTGGTGTTTTATTTCGCCATTAAACCGAAGGGCTTCCAATTGGATATAGGCTTCCAAGAGGGTCAGTTCATCTTTTAGGGAGACTTCGGTGGACTCCGCATTCTCCAAGACCATCCGGATCAGCTTGCCAAATTTGGTCAGGTATTTGGAGGCGTTTTGGTTGTCACCGTCCAAAATCATCTGGTTGATGGAGTTCATACAGTTAAAGATAAAATGCGGATTGATTTGTGCCTGAAGGGCTTTCATTTCCAGCTCTGTCAGTTGCCTTTTAAAATTCACTTCTTTGATTTCTTCGTTTTTTGAGGCCAAAGCTTTTTGGTTTTTTAGGCGCTGGCGGAAAGTGTAGAATAGCAGACCGGCTAAGAGC
>NZ_JBGTHY010000266.1:0-49361 GCF_041745955.1 Pricia sp. | reverse complement strand
GTAAGCACTATCCGCTATTGTTTCTATTTTATAGAACTCCGCTAAGTCCCAGTGCGCCTCGGCGAGACTTACGCTATCTCCGACCCTGCTTGCCAATGCAATGGTCTCAAAGTTGCTTTTCCTAAAGTTTAAGGAGTCGTTTAACATCAGATAGGCTAATGATAACTGGGAAAATACTTTTGTTTTTGCGGAATCGTTATCGATACTAGAGGCTTTTGTAAGTACTTTTGAGAGCCTGTTTTTTCTTTCTTCCAACGATAATTCGGTATTTCTTCCTTCTTTTATCATAGTATATAAGGAATCCAATTTCGAATTATCAATTTCTACATCGCTATTACCTCGTTCTGAATTACAGGACCAGATAAATACCAAAAAGAGGCATAGATACCAAAGGATATTTGAATTTGTGGGGTTTCGCGAAATCATTCAATAGGCTATAAAATTAAAAAAAAGCCTTAAAAAAAATTTAAGGCTAATATAGCTGAAAAATATGTATTCTTGATTACTAGGTTCTTCGTGTAGTTTCGTTATAAGCTCTATCAGAAGCCTGAACCTCTACATCATACAATGCATCATTATCCTCTACGTTCGTTTCAGACTCACAAGAAGTGAAAAGACCAACACTCATTACCAATACTGCGAAAATACTTACTACTTTTTTCATAATTAATTAGTTTTAGGGGGTTATTGTTTTTTGATACTGCTAAACTAATACCAATAACCCCGGGATGGACAGTAAGAAAATAAGATGCGAGTGAACGTACCTGTTCTGTGAGTAAACGAACCGGTTCTATTAGAATTACTCTAATTAAGGGAAGAAATCGTGTTTTTTGAGAGTATCGTCTTCAATCCGTCGATATTCGCACGGTACGATTTTGAGAAGGGCAACTGCATCTTATTATGTTTCAAGGTGCAAATGGATTTGCCATAACTGATACGCGAGATATAATCCGTATTCATGATATAGCTCTGGTGTATACGTACGAAATTTTTGGGCAATTGGTTTTCGAAGGACTTTAAGGTTTTAAATGCGTTGTTAATGGTACCGTCTTTCATTACAAATTCCGTCGCATTGTTATCGGCCTGTAAGTAGAGAATGTCATTCGTGTTGATATACTGAAAGTCGCTGTACGATTTCAGGCAGAGGGTATCCGGTTCGGCTTTTGCCGGTACCTGTTTCTTGAGTCGCAATAACGATTTCCGAATATCGAATTCGTTGTAGGGCATCAACCAATAATCGAAGAATCCATTTTTTATGGCATCGTACGCGTAATTCTTACTTTTAGAAATACCTATAATAACAGGTAGGTTACTAACATATTGATGGAGTTCCATCACCATAAGAAAATATTCCTGGGCGTTTTCGTTGAGATTGATGAATACGACATCGGGAGAAAATTTTAGGATGGAATTGATACCTTCGGTACTGTCCTTGGCCAACGCGGCACAAGTGAAATCGCCATACTCCCCCAGATAGTGCTGCAGCTGCAGATTGGAGGTCGCATCGGAATCCAGTATGGTATAAGTATATTCCAAAGCACTATAATTTGAGTGCAAATTAATGATAGTAAGATACATAGCAACCAAGTTATTCCCCACAATATTTGGGGTTTTTATTATAATTTATTGACAATGAACGTATTTGAAGGAAAAAACTTGCATACACATGCGTTTTTTATAGGGTTTATTCGATGAATGGTAATTTCGAGGCATGTTTTTGTTGGGCGGAGGCGAAATTGGATGGAAATAAAATAAGTAAAGGGAAGTCTGACGTTACAAGGATGAAAAAGAGAGGCAATTTAAATGTGCAAAAGGGATGAATGCCGGGATTCAAAAACAGGAAAGTGTTGTCAACCATGTCTGAAGATGGTATAGTACTAAAATTTTCTATGAAAAACCATTGACGTTTGGAGAAAAAAGTCTCTTAGTTCAAGAGGTATTATTCGTTTTAGAAGTCTTAGTTTTCAAATAAACCTTTTATCTTGAACAGCTACGAAGTAGTGATCGAACTTTGATTTTTCTAACCTGTCAAACTTGATTACCCAAAAACCTGCTTGATTTCTTCGGAAATCCGGATAGGCTTCAGGGATTTTTCATTGAACAAACACCACTTGGTACTTGAACGGACCAGCAGCGTATCGGTAGCCGCATCGTGCATTTCTACGATTCGGACGGAAGTGGCCCCACGGCTTTTTTCAATGAAGGTGCTTACATTGATTACATCGCCCAGCTGTGCGGAATTTTTATAGGCAATATCGTGGTGCATGACTACCCAGATAACCCCTTCCCGCAGAGGTTGGGGTGCGGTAGTTATCCAATGTTCCTTCGAAATGTCCTGTATCCATTGTACGTAGCGCACGTTGTTTACATGGTTCAGTTCGTCGAGGTCATCCTCTTGTACCACAATGGTCTTTTCATAGGCCTCGCTCATTTCTTTTGGATTTTCACCTCAAAGAGCTTGTCCCATTCCTTTCCTGTTACGAAGAACGTTTTTCGTTCGGGATGGTATGCAATCCCATTTAAAACATTATCGGTATCGCTCCAACTATCGTGATGGGTTACCTTGCTGCTTAAGCCCCCAAAATTAACGACGCCCTCGATGGCGCCGCTCTCGGCATCGATGATCATTACCCCGGATTTTTGGTAGACGTTGGCGTATATTTTTCCGTCGATATATTCGAGTTCGTTGGCATTGTCATTGATAGAAGTATTAGTGACCGTCTCGATATAATCTTCTTCGACAAGGGTATCGGGATTCAGGAACCAGATTTTTTCGGTACCGTCACTTTTAAACAGCCTTTGGCCGTCATTGGCAAGGCCCCAGCCTTCCTTGCTTTGTCCATATTGAAAACTGTCCGTCTTTTTCAAATCTTTAAGGTTGTAGACAAAACCGATTCCACTTTGCCAGGTCAGCATGTAGATTTTATCGTTAAGAATGGTTAGACCTTCCCCAAAATAGATATCATCAAGATCTACTTTTTGTAGCACTTTTCCCGTTTTAAAATCTATTTTGCGTAATGAAGACCTTCCCTTTTTTCCGGTACTTTCATATAGGGTATCGTTATGGAATTCAAGGCCTTGCGTATAGGCTCGGGCATCATGCGGGTATTCATTGATGATTTCGTACGTATATATTTCCGGGGCCTTGGGCGCTAAAATTTTTATGTCCTTTGATATTTCTGCGAAAGTATCATCGTAGTTCACCTTTGCTTTCAAAATTTTATTGCCCAAATGGGGAACGTCCAAAGAAATGGTACCGTCGCTCATCGGAAGTTCTTTCCCATCAATGGAATAGGTGATCTCGCCAAGGGTTTTTTCCTTTTTATTTTTAACGCCGATGCTAATGCTTTCGTTCTGCGCAAAACTCTTCTGGTTGTTAGGCAGTTCGATCTCAAAAAGGGATGTTGGGGAGTTGTCGCCCCCACAGGCCATGAAGAGGGTAAGTAGTATGCTGCAAGAAAAGTATTTTAAGCAATTCATTTCGGAGTATATATAGGTATGTGTGGCTTACTAGGTTTATAAAGGACAAAAATAGGGAATTACCAAGAATTATATAGCAATGAAAATCTATTCAAAACCATTGCAAAAGTATCAAAAGATCGTATATTTGCAGGCGGCAAGTCCTACACGACCAGCTCCTGTAGAATCCCCCAGGGCGGGAACGCAGCAAGGGTATACGGTCGTAGCGGTGCGATGTAGGTAGCTTGCCGTTTTTTTATGCAACAGAAAGTCGTTCTCATAACGGGAGGTTCTTCGGGTATCGGCAAGTCCATCGGTCTTTATCTACAATCCAAGGGATTTAAGGTTTACGGTACTACAAGAAATTTATCCAAATACCTCGATTTTGAAAGTTTTGAGCTGTTGGAACTTGAGGTCACCGATCCTGCAAGTATACGATCGGCCGTGCAACGGGTACTCGATAAAGAGGCTAGGCTAGATGTGTTGGTCAATAATGCAGGCGTAGGTATTACAGGCCCGATCGAAGAAACGCCGCATCAAGAAATCCTGAAGGCTTTCGACGTCAATTTTAACGGACCTTTGCATTTGGCCAAAGCCGTTCTTCCCCAGATGCGACTTCAAAAATCAGGCCTCATCATCAACATCACTTCCATTGCGGGTGCCATGGGATTGCCCTATAGAGGCATCTATTCCGCAACAAAAGGGGCGATGGATGTGGTTTCGGAGGCACTGCGTATGGAAGTAAAGGATTTCGGGATACAAATAACCACCCTGGCCCCCGGCGATTTTGCGACGAACATTGCGGCTAATCGCTATCATGCGCCAATTGGGGGTCGATCGCCCTACAGCAATACGTATGCTAAAACATTGAAAATGATCAACGAGGATGTCGATACCGCAGACGACCCCATTTCAGTGGCCAAAAAAGTCCTTGAAATTATCAATACGGCAAAACCCAAAGTGCATTATAAGGTCGGGGATTCCATGCAAAAATTATCGCTGTTCCTAAAAAGGATATTGCCCGATAAAATTTACGAGAAACTCTTGCTAAACCATTATAAATTGTAATTTTACGAGAATCTTATAATTATAAGGCGATTGTCGGTATACAATCCTTTCAAATGATATTAATCCTTTTAAAAAAGTAAAGAATGAAATTTTTTATAGACACGGCGAATTTAGACGAAATACGTGAGGCACAAGAGTTTGGGGTTTTGGACGGTGTAACAACCAATCCCTCCTTAATGGCCAAGGAAGGTATTACCGGAAGGGATAAAATCTTGAAGCACTATGTGGATATTTGTGAAATTGTGGACGGAGATGTATCCGCTGAGGTGATCGCCACCGATTTTGATGAAATTGTAAAGGAAGGGGAGCAGCTCGCCGAACTTCATGATCAAATAGTGGTAAAAGTGCCGATGATCGCGGACGGGGTAAAGGCCCTGAAACATTTTTCGGATAACGGTATCCGCACCAACTGCACGCTCGTTTTCTCGGCAGGTCAGGCATTACTTGCAGCTAAGGCAGGAGCTACATACGTTTCCCCATTTATCGGTAGACTTGATGATATTTCAACAGACGGTCTGAACCTTATCGCCGAGATTCGTCATATTTACGATAATTACGGTTACGAAACCCAAATTCTCGCCGCTTCGATTCGCCATACGATGCACATTATCAATTGTGCTAAAATTGGTGCCGATGTCATGACAGGTAGTTTGGATTCAATCAAAGGATTGCTAAAGCATCCATTGACCGATAGCGGCCTTGAGAAATTCTTGGCGGATTATAAGAAAGGCAATTAAGAATTGATGATTTATAACGGCCTGTAGACATCCGCGAAGGCATCAACGATCCGTCCGTTATCGGTAATGATGCATTTGTTGAGCCGGTCGATAACCAACGATTTAGTGAGCGCGTCAAAATCCGTAGCGTGGTACTGCATTTCTTTGTCTAGATCGGAGATTTCCAATAGGCCTTTCCAAACAGGTTCCGGGGTTTTGATGTTGATGCCTACAAATCGGTATTCCGGCTTTTCTGCGCTGAGCTTGGCAACTCTTCGTTTTATATGTTCAAAGTGATCCCGATTGGTACCCGACCAAAAATAAAAAACGGTTTTCTTATTCCCGGCTATATCGTGTAAAAAAATCGTATTCCCATCCGAATCGGAAACGGCTACATTGGGAATTTCCTTGTAGGGCTGAATGTTTTTGATGCCTTCGTAGAGCGCATCTATTTCTTGCATATGTCGGTTGTTGTCCGAAAGTTTATGAAAAAGATCGATAAATTTCTCATTATTTTCTTCTGGATCATTGACGTTTAACAAATAGTTGAAGGCAACATATCTGAAAAGATTATCCCTCAATTCTTTCTCTTCGACCAGACTGTCGATCAGTTGTAGTTTATGGGTATTGAAATGTAGGGGGTTGCGCACCGTACCTTTTTTGATGGCGCATTCGTGAGAACAGGACATATACGAAAGATTGCCCATATGGTTGTTCATAAATTGGTAATAGGGGCGGAGGTAGGTGAGGTCCTTGTCATCAAAGGTTAGATCTTTGCGATAATCGTAAAAATTTTCGGGTAATTTGCCGATTACGTTTTCCCCTGTAAACTTTATATGTTTGAAGGGATATTCCTCTTTATAGGTGTTATAATTATAGACCACACTTGCCCTACCGATTTTTTCCTTCTTTTCTGAAAGGGCGTGTTCTTTGTTAAGTTCGGTAAGTGCATCGAGCCGTATCTGTTTTAGGGAATCGATTTTATCCACAAAATCATCGGCATTCAATCGGTAAAAGGTTTGTACCAGGCTGGCTTCCTCTTCGTTCGCTAAAAAAAGATCCAGCAAAAAATTATTTATTTCTTCCCCTTTTCCCGAAAAAATAAGGGACTCGTCAAAATACAGGGTGTTTAGCCGAATCATTAGGCTATCTCCTTTTTCAAGATAGACATATTGCAGTTCGGGCTCATGGTTGAAGTGGTACAGCCCCTCGGCGATGGAATCAATACTGAAGGCAAATCTGTTCTGCTCGTCCAGTTTTGCGGAGTCAAGGGCAACGTCGCCCTTGAACAATACGACATATTCACTCGTAGGGTTAACGATTTCCCCCGCAAAATAGGCGTTTTGTGGATTTTTTTCTCCATTACCGCATCCTACCAGCACGCACAGAAAAAAATAAAAAAAAGGTTTGCTCATATACGTTTATGTACTTGTATATTGACACAAGTTCTACTCAAAATTACGCAACCCTTATGCCCCACGCTGTTAATAGCGAGTTAAAAATAAAATGGAAAGGGTTAATGATATCCGTATAATGGTCCTTATTCGTTCATTGGTTTACACGGTGGAAATTCCGTATTTTTGCACGGATTTTTAAAAGATAAAATATGCTGTCGGTATCAAATTTATCCGTCCAATTCGGAAAAAGGATTCTGTTCGATGAAGTAAACGTGACCTTTACGCAGGGGAACTGTTATGGGGTAATTGGAGCCAATGGGGCAGGGAAGTCCACTTTTCTTAGGATTCTTTCCGGACAAATCGATCCCACCTCGGGCCGCGTTAACCTCGAACCCGGAAAACGGATGTCCATTCTTGAACAGGACCACAATGCCTACGACGCCTCGACCGTTTTGGAAACGGTGGTGATGGGCAACAAGCCTTTGTTTTCCATCAAACAGCAAATCGATGCCCTCTACGCCGATTATACGGACGAAAATGCCGATAAAATTGGGGAGCTGCAAGTGGAGTTCGAAGAAATGAACGGTTGGAACGCCGACAGCGATGCGGCAGCCTTACTATCCAACTTGGGCATACCCGAAGAACTGCACCATACGAGCATGGCCGAAGTGGACTCTAAATTAAAGGTACGTGTACTATTGGCCCAGGCTCTTTTTGGAAACCCGGATGTGCTCATCATGGACGAACCTACCAATGATCTGGATTATGAGACTATCAACTGGTTGGAAAATTTTCTGGCCAATTATGAGAATACGGTAATCGTAGTTTCCCACGACCGCCATTTTCTGGATTCCGTATGTACCAGTATCGCCGATATCGATTTCGGAAAAATGAACCTCTATTCCGGTAATTACACCTTTTGGTACGAAAGTAGCCAGCTGGCGGCCCGTCAGCGCGCACAACAGAACAAAAAAGCGGAGGAAAAAGCCAAGGAACTACAAGAATTCATCGCCCGGTTCAGTGCCAATGTCGCCAAGAGCAAACAGGCGACCTCGCGCAAGAAGATGCTATCGAAATTAAAAATAGAGGATATCAAGCCCTCGAGCAGAAGATACCCGGCCATCATCTTTGACCGGGAGCGGGAAGCGGGCGACCAAATATTGAACGTTGACAAACTTGCTGCTTCCACAGAAGATGGTGAGCCGCTTTTCGAAAACGTAAACGTAAACCTAGCCAAGGGAGATAAGGTGGCCATCATTTCAAGGGATTCTAGGGCCACGTCGGCCTTTTACGAGGTCATCAACGGAAACAAAAAAGCCAATGCCGGTTCTTTTCAGTGGGGCATAACCACGAACCAATCCTACCTTCCCGCCGACAACTCCGATTTTTTTCAGGAAAATATCAATTTGGTCGATTGGCTGCGCCAGTGGGCCAAGACCGAAGAGGAACGCGAAGAAGTCTACATCCGCGGATTTTTGGGAAAAATGCTTTTCAGCGGTGAGGAAGCCCTTAAAAAATGTACGGTTTTGTCGGGTGGGGAAAAGGTGCGCTGTATGCTGAGCCGTATGATGATGCTACGTGCCAATGTGCTGATGCTCGACGAACCCACGAACCACTTGGATTTAGAGAGCATCACCGCTTTCAACAATTCTTTAAAAAATTTCAAGGGCACCGTCCTTTTCACGACCCATGACCACGAATTTGCACATACTGTTGCCGATCGAATCATCGAATTGACCCCTAAAGGCAATATTGACAGGTATTTGACGTTTGAAGAATATATGTCTGACAAGGCATTGCGGGAGCAGCGCGATAAAATGTACGCCGTCCCTGCGTAACATGAACTCGATAAGTTCATTTTGTTAGACCCCAAATCTTGACATGATGAAAACCTACACTCTAATCTATGCCTTAATGGCATTGTTCGTCATTGGTTGCAGTAAATCCGATGGACCTATCGACGACGATGGCGGCAAAATCGAACCAAGCGTCGAAGCCGACTACACCTTACTTGTAAATTTCCATGGCATGCTCACCGGCAAGCTCTTGAATGGCGATGCCGAGACACTTAGCCTTAATGACGGCGACAGTGGTTTCCCAAAAATAGCTAAACCGCTATTAATTTCGGAAGAAGGCAAGGTCTTGACCATGTACCACAAGAAATCGGCATGTAGCGGTGAGATTACCATTCACGATTTTAGCAAGGCTACTACCAAAAGCGTAGCGGTATTTAGCGACTTGGGTGCTTGCACCCTAACTGCAAAGGCCATCGTTCAAGGCGGCAATACCGTATATGTGGCCTATGAAAAGGAAGTCAGTGCCGAAAGTACAGCGTTTATGGTTAGAGCCATCGATGTGACGGGAGCGGGAGGCGTTTTTGAAGATGTGATGCTCAAATTCAATCCCGTAGGCCTTGCCTTTTCCAATAACAGATTGTTCATTTTTAGTCTCGACGAAAAAATCACCGACGAATACCAATTGACGGTTTTGGATGCCAAATCCAACAAAGAGATATTCGAGGACAACCTAGGTTTTGATGCCAAAAGTATATTCAAAAATCCCGATGGGAACATTATTATTGGTTATGACGAACTCCATAGTACCTATAATAGCAGTACATTGGCATTAGCTTATACCAATTACCCTTCCGGGAAAGCGCCTAATTTTATCAACTCCGAATTTAAGCACTTCGATAGAAGCGGAAAAATGTACTATGCCATGTTGGCCGGTATACACAGCGACTATTCCCTAGTGCCTGCGATATACGATTTCGACGAAAACTTGACCGTTCTTTACGCCTATGAGAATTTTCTATCGAAAACGCAGCTCAACTTTGAATTCGAAATAGAGAACACCACCGTGGTTCATTATGACGAAGCCAATAATTTGCTTTTGGTAGGATATAAAAAAATCGGGGAAGGCAATAAAGGGGGGCTGCTAAGGATCAAAACCAAGCCCGAACCTAAATTGGCAGGAAACCTTGATTTGGATGGAGTACCTTACGCCATATATATCGATTGATAGTAGCACATCTAACCAATACTAAAAAAGGCATCCCGCATTAAAATAATGGGATGCCTTTTTTATTTTTTCAATATACTTTAAGCACCGAGCACCGAGCACCGACCATCACGCATTAAAATACTTGCTGTTCCAAATAGCGGGATTAAAGTTCTTGCCTAGGGCAAAGCCATAGAAAATAACCACCGAGGCAATACATTTGAACATAAAGAAGAAAATAATCCAAAATTCTGCGGTAGAACTGTTTTTGGAGAAAAGGCCTTCAGGTACGAGGGTTGTGACCAAATAACTTACCAACAAGGTTACTAAGGTAAGGTTAACTATACCTTTGAAAGGCCACATCAGCCACTTTCGCAACGGGTGCAAATCGTTGCCCCATTTGTGTATCAGATAAAAATAGTCGTTTCCTATGGGCACAAATAGCAAGGGGTCGTCCTTGTCCTCCAATTTGAACAACTTTGAAGGGGCGATGATTTTAAAGCCTTTGACTTCGATGTTGTGTTCTTGTTCAAGTCGTTTGATTTTCGATATGGCCTCAGGCGGAATCTCGCCCTTGAAATATTTGGAATTCAAAAAACGTAACCTGTAATCGATACACGTTTTTTTGATCTGATCAAGATGATAGATACGGTCGGTTTCCAAAAGGTCGAAATCGAATGCGTTTACCGTGTTATCCTGCCGTCCGCTAATATTCTTTTCGATACGTTTTTGACATTCGGAATCGGCAGTCAAAATTTTTTGGACTTCCTCCAAAATGGCCTGCGAAACTTTTTCATCGTTTTTTAGACGGATTAGTTTCTCTTCGATGTTGGTTCTTTTTAAAAGCATTTCTTTTTCTTTTCTTCCAAATTTAAGCAATTCATCGCTAAACCGGATTTTCTTCGGAAGCACAAAAGTTAATATTTTGTTAATTAGGATGTGGCCTTCTTTTAGTTTTCAAAAGAAGGAAGCATTTCGTTGTACCTTGTCGAAGAAATTCATCCGTTTATCGTCTAGTAGTCTATCGCCTAGTAATCTATCAAGTCCGTAATTGCCCATGACTAGCATCATTACTGCCTCTTTATTCGTATTTTTGTTCACTGTTTTCTCAGTTTCATCACAAGAGTTTTCTGCTCAATCTGCGAAACGGGTTCCGACCTTACAAATACATAAATTGTCCATACTACGCACTGCCGCGGTTTCCGAGAAGTATCGGACCCTATTGGCGGTGATGAAAGCAACCGATCTCGAGGAATTACTTGACCATTCCGGTCCGTTCACGGTTTTTGCGCCCTCCGACCATGCCTTTGAGAAATTTTCACGTTCTTCTAATGATGATCTAATGCATCCTGATCACAAAAAAGAGCTTAAGGCTTTGCTGACGTATCATATCGTTGCCGGCAAATTATCCGCTTCAAAAATTTTAAAGGCTTTAAGCAGGGGTAAGGGGAAAACCACCTTCACTACCCTTCAAGGCGATAGTATAACAGCTACTATGAAGGGAATCGATATTATTTTGAGCGATAGTTTCGGGAATACGGCCACCATTGTGGTAGCCGACTCTAACCAGCGCAACGGAATAATTCACGAAATCGATGCCGTAATTAGGCCAAAAAAACTTTGAGGAACTGTTCCGACCTTTTATTTTAACTGACGGTAGGAAATGAAAACTTTAGTTTTCTTACCGGCAGGTTGCAGGTTGCAGGTTGCAGGCTGCAGGTTTCATGGCCAACTACCTTCAATTTCACCGTAATTCCGCTCCAAGTTCCTCTTGGTAGCTGCGTTGCAGCTTGTCCATAATTTTGTCAATTTGCTTTTCGGTCAGTGTGCTTTGGGAGTCTTGCAAAGTGAAGCTCACGGCGTATGATTTTTTGCCCTCGGGTAGTTTGTCCCCGGTATACACATCGAAAAGAGTGATATGTTTCAACCGATTTATCTCCGTGCGTCTACCGAGTGCATATACTTGCTGAAAAGTGATGCTTTCGTCCAAAAGCAACGCGAAATCGCGTTTTACTTCCGGGTATTTTGGAATTTCCTTATAAATGATGTCATTTTTTTTAACCAATACGATCACCTGGTCCCAATTGAATTCAGCATATAAAGTTTCCTGTTTGATATCCATTTTTTTTAGGATGGACTGTCGTACCGTGCCCAACGAAACCAATTCCTTTGAGTCGACGTTTAACGCTATCCCCTCAGAAAAAACCGAATTTTCCGTGGGTGTCAAGATGATTTCCGGTATGCCCAATCGGTGAAGAACGTTTGTGACAATGGACTTCATGTAGAAAAAATCCGTCCTTTTTTCTGCTACTGCCCAACTGTCCCCATAACGATTGCCTGTTAAAAAAAGGCCCAGGCGTTTGTTTTCTATACGTGATTTATCCGTTTGGTGGTACGTTTTTCCGAACTCGAAAAATTTCAGGTCCTTCTTTCTCCTATTAATGTTATACGAAATAGCTTCCAATCCTGAAAATAGCAGCGACTGGCGCATGACGGAGAGTTCCGTACCGAGCGGATTGAGCATGGTAACGGCACCCTTCCCAAAACTGTCGCCCAAAAGGTCGGAGTACTCGGGGGAAGTTAAACTATTGGCCATAATCTCGAAAAATCCCTGAGCAGCCAAAAAATTACCGATGGTATGTTGTAATTTATAATCCTCGAACTTAAGGGTCGGGGCAATCGAGGCGTTCAATTTGTGCTTGAAATCGATATTATTATAGCCGTAAACACGCAGAATTTCCTCAATAACGTCGACCTCGCGCCGCACATCGACACGGTAGGAGGGAATAGATAGCCCAAGGCCGGCCTCGGTCACGCTTTTTACCCGTATATCCAAGGAAGCTAGGATGGATTTGATAGTGTCCTGCGGAATTTCTTGGCCGATAAGGGAGTAGGTCTTTCGAAAAGTAAGGAACACCTGCTGTTCGTCGATCCGCTTCGGATAAAAATCAACGATATCGGAAGTAATGTCGCCACCGGCAAGTTCTTTGATCAGTAGGGCTGCGCGTTTTAGGGCATATTCTACATTCTCGATATCGATGCCCCGCTCAAAACGAAAAGAGGCGTCGGTACTGAGGCCATGTCTTTTTGCGGTTTTTCGTACCGATACCGGATCGAAATAGGCACTTTCTAAAAAGATGGCCTTGGTCTTCTCGGTAACCCCGGTGTTGATACCGCCAAAGACACCTGCGATACACATGGGCTTTTCAGCATCGCAGATCATCAGGTCATCTTCGTGCAAACTGCGTTCTTCACCGTCCAAGGTCATGAATTTGGTGCCTGCAGGTAAGGTCTTTACGATTATTTTATGCTCATGTATTCTTTCGGCGTCAAACGCATGTAGAGGCTGGCCCAACTCATGTAAAACATAATTGGTAACGTCTACAACGTTGTTTATAGGGTTTGAGCCGATAGCGCGCAGTCGGTTTTGTAACCAATCGGGCGATGGTTCGATCTTTAGGTTACTAATGGTGACCCCGCAATACCGTGGTGCGGCCTTACTGTCGTCAACGTTTACCTGTACTTTTAAAGACCGGTTGTCAATACCAAATTGGCTTACGGATGGGGTTATCAGTTCTTTATCGATTTCCCGCTGTCTCAGTCCGGCTTTCAGATCCCTTGCCACACCAAAATGGCTCATGGCATCGGCACGGTTCGGGGTTAGTCCGATTTCAAAAACTTCGTCCTGTTCAACCTCGAAAACTTCGGAGCACGGTGTACCGGGGGTCAGGCGGTCGTCAAGTACCATGATGCCGTCATGGCCTGCCCCAATCCCGAGCTCATCTTCGGCGCAGATCATACCATGGCTCTCCTCACCGCGTATCTTACCTTTTTTTATTTGCCAGGCTTCTCCTTCCGGAGTGTACAATGTAGTGCCCATAGTAGCCACAGGAACTTTTTGACCTTTGGCTACATTGGGCGCGCCGCATACGATCTGCACGGGGAACTCGGCGCCGATATCGACGGAAGTCAGCTTTAATGTATCGGCATTAGGATGTTTTTCACAGGATAGCACATGGCCGATGACAATCCCTTTTAATCCGCCTTTAACGGACTCAAATAGGGTAATTCCCTCCACTTCAAGTCCGAGATCGGTCAAAAGTTCGGCGGTTTGATGGGATGGCCAATCCAATTTTATGAATTGTTTCAACCAATTGTATGAAATCTGCATGGTTTGGAATTAAGGGACTCGGATCAAAAAGATAGAACCGGGTTCAGAAGCGACAAAGATAAAATAATGGGTTTGGAATTTGGAATTTGGCCCTTGTAATTTCTAAATAATAGTCGATTTCCCCAGCCAGATATTCTCCTCGTTCAGATTAAAATTTTCATCGGAATCAACGATATTTTCAGTAATATAATCACCCACATATTCCGTACCGTACTTACTGCTGCCCAGCACATCGGGAGTCACCACTTTTTTCACGAAAGATTTGTGTACGGCCGTCATAACCGCATTGGCTTCTTCGTCCATCCCAAAATGCTGCAACATCATGGCGGTGCTTAGGATGGAGGCTATAGGATTGGCAATATTTTTGCCTTTGGCCTGCGGATACGAACCGTGAAAAGGTTCGAACATGGCATTATCGGTACCAACGGAGGCCGAGGGCAGTAGGCCCGTAGAGCCGATGATCACACTACCCAGATCCGATAGGATGTCACCGAACATATTATCGGTCAATATAACATCGAATTGGTCGGGCTTTAGCATCATCTGCACGGCCGCATTGTCTATAAAAAGGCATTGTAGTTCGATATCGGAATAGCTTTCACCGATTTCCGTAACCGTTTTTCGCCACAGTCGTGAAGATTCCAACACATTCGCCTTATCGACTAGGGTCAATTTTTTTCTTCGTTTTTTTGCCGCTTTGAATGCCAAATGGGCGATACGGCTTATTTCTTGCTCCGAATATTCACAAAGATCCGAGGCAACGGTACCATCGGCACTAATCGTTTTCTTGCCGAAATAGATACCTCCCGTAAGTTCCCGAAAAATGACCAGATTGGTATTGCCGATTATTTTTTCCTTTAAAGGGGAATTGCCAATAAGGGTGGGAAAGGTCCTTATCGGCCGGATGCTTGCAAAAAGTCCCAATTCCTTTCGTAGTTTAAGTAGCCCCTGTTCCGGCCGTATTTTGGCTTCGGGATTGTTGTCATACTCCAAGGCACCGATGGCACCGAATAGGATAGCGTCGGACTCCCGGCATAATTTGAGGGTTTCGTCGGGCAGGGGTTTGCCCGTACTGGTCATGGCAATGGCACCGACTGGTGCCTCGTCATATATAAAACGGTGGTTGAAGGTTTCTTCTACGGCCCGAAGACATTTGACCGATTGGGCCAGTACCTCGGGTCCGATACCATCTCCACCAAGAAGGGCTATTTTTAGCTGCATGAAATTGGATTACTGCGTTATTCGGTTGTGAAGGTATTGCGTTTTCAGCGTTGATGAATGCAGTTCCTCCACTACTGTAAAAATAACCCAATAACTTAATAACACCATAACCCAAGTTCAAATAACTAGTGGTAAACCACTTTGATGTGTCAAAAGACATGAAATTGTTATGATACGCTCTCGATTCCCAAGTTGCAGGCTTCAATGATTCCGGGAATATCGGCATCGGAGATTTCCTTTTTCACGTCGGCGAACTTTAGAAATTCCTGATAAACTTCATCCAATTGGCGTTTGGTCAGCTCATAGCCAACAATTTTTGCCCGGTAGGCCAATGCCGCTCGGCCACTTCTTGCGGTCAGTACTATCGAAGATTCATTGACACCGACATCTTCGGGATCCATAATTTCATAGGTTTCCCTATTCTTGATGACCCCGTCTTGATGAATGCCTGAACTATGCGCAAAGGCGTTCGCCCCGACGATGGCCTTGTTGGGCTGAACCACCATTCCCATTTTCCGGGACACCATCTGGCTGGTATCGTATAGTAATTTACTGTTGATATTTGTGTCGAGATTTAGGTCGGGGTGCTGGCGCATGATCATTACGACCTCTTCTAAAGAGGTATTTCCGGCCCGTTCACCGATACCGTTAATCGTGCATTCGATCTGTCTTGCCCCGTTCATTACCCCTGCGATGGAGTTGGCGGTGGCCAGGCCCAGGTCATTGTGGCAATGGCAAGAAAGTATGGCCTTATCTATGCCCGTTACGTTTTCCTTCAGGTATTTCATTTTGGCGCCGTATTCCTCTGGAAGGCAGTATCCCGTAGTATCCGGAATGTTCAGTACCGTGGCTCCCGCTTTTATGACCGCCTCACAGACCTTGGCCAGGAATTCGTTATCGGTACGGCCGGCATCCTCGGCATAAAACTCTACATCCTCAACAAAAGTCTTGGCATATTTAACGGCGTTTACGGCTCGTTCGATAATGGCCTCGCGATTGGAATTGAACTTGAATTTTATATGGGAGTCGGAAGTACCGATTCCCGTATGAATCCGTGGTTTTTTGGCGAACTTCAAGGCTTCCGCAGCTACTTCGATGTCCTTTTTAACGGCGCGTGTGAGTCCGCATACCGTTGCATTTTTTACCAATTTGGAAATCGCTTCGACGGATGTAAAGTCACCGGGACTAGATATGGGAAACCCCGCTTCGATAATATCCACACCCAAATCATCCAAACGTTCGGCAATGACCAGCTTTTGGTCCGCATCCAGTTTACATCCGGGCACCTGTTCGCCGTCACGCAATGTGGTATCAAAAATCTGTACTATATCTTTACCCATTATATTTTGTACTTTAGCTAGCTTATGTTGAAATCGTTTGCATTTTCACTTCTACCTACCAAATGCGAATGTATTCGGTTGTCAATACAAAATCCAGACACGTTCATAATCGATGGTTACGAATATAAGGGTAAATGGTCAGTTGAACTACCGAATAAAATCATTAGTACAACGCCAAGTGCGTTTTAGTACTGTATAAGCCATTGAATAACAGCTATATAAACTATAATTATTACGATGACAAATGCCCATAGGGATGCCTTGTTCGTTTTGGTGAAGTCCCTTTCGAAATCGGAAAAGCGTCAATTCAAATTGTATGTCGGCCGGTTGGGGGTAAATACGGATGCCAAATTCTTGGCGCTGTTCAATCTGATGGACAAGATCAAGAAATACGACGAGAAAACCATCTTGGAAAGCGGAATCGTCAAAAAGGCCCAACTGTCGAACCTCAAGGCCCATCTTTACAAACAGATATTGGTCAGTTTGCGGTTGAACCCCGTCAACCAAACTATCCGATTGCAGATTCGTGAGCAGCTGGATTTTGCGACGATCCTATATCAAAAAGGACTTTACCGGCAAAGCCTTAAAATTCTGGACAAGGCCAAGACGACCGCCATCGAGAACCAGGAAAAGAATATCGCTTATGAAATCGTCGAGCTCGAGAAGATTATCGAGACTCAGTTTATTACAAGAAGTATTCCCGACCGGGCCGATGAACTTGCCGTTCAGGCCAAAGAGCTGTCCGCCCAAAATGTCATGACCAGCAAATTGTCGAATCTATCGCTGCAATTGTACGGTCTGATGCTGAAGGTCGGCTATGTGCGCAGCGATGATGATTATGTGAGGGTTAAGAATTATTTTGAAAGCCATTTGCCCAAATATCAGATCGAGGACTTGGGTTTTCGGGAAAAATTATGGCTCTATAAAGCGCATCTTTGGTATAGTTTTTTGACTCAGGATTTTTTATCCACCTATAAATACGCCACCAAGTGGGTGGATCTTTTCTATGAACAAAAGGAACAGATCTATTTGAATCCCGTTTTTTTTATCAAGGGGAATCATTATTTGCTAGAGTCTTTGTTTTATGTGAAATACGCATCCCAATTCAAACAAACGCTTGAACGTTTGGAAAAGGTAGTAGGGGGAAAGGATTTCCCGAAAAACGACAATGTTGCTTCCTTGGTATTTCTCTATGTGAACGCCAATAAGCTGAATCTCCATTTCTTGGAAGGCACTTTCAAAAAGGGATTGTACCTGGTCAAGATTGTCGAATACGGAATCAATAAGCACAAAGACCGCATCGATGCCCATCACATCATGTTGTTGTACTATAAGATTGCCTGTCTTTATTTCGGTATTGGCGACAACAAGACGTGTATACAGTACCTGAAAAAAATCATCAACAACCGAAACCTAAAAATGCGAGAGGACCTTATGTGTTTTTCGCGGGTCTTGAGTTTGGTCGCGCATTATGAGGCGGGAATGGATTACCATCTTGAAATACAGTTGAAGAGTACCTACAAATTCCTTTTAAAAATGAACGACCTGCATGCCGTTCAGAAGGAAATGATCAAGTTCTTGCGGAATTTAGGGGGAATCTACCCCCATGAACTGAAAAACGAATTCCAAAAACTGCACACGGAACTGAAAAAGTATGAGGACCATCCCTATGAAAAACGGGCCTTTTTGTATTTGGATATTATTTCGTGGTTGGAGAGCCATTTGGAGAACCGGGCGGTCGCGGAAATCATTCGGGAAAAGGCGATGGCGGTGAAACGGTGAAACTGCAAATTGGGTATTATGTAATGCTGGCCACCAATGAAGCCAAAAGTTTTATTTGCCTTTATTTGACGCCAAACCCAAGCCCCAAGCCCCAAACCCCAAACGCAAAGCGCAAGTCGCTACACGCCAAATATCGTTTAGCGAATAATCAATCTCTTGCCAGAAAAATAATTGCTTTTTGAACCGACCGACCACCTTTACCTCCAAAAACTTTCTGGAAATCAATCTGGCCATGCTCCTTTTAAGCACATCAGGGCCTTTTGGCAAGTTTATTATTTTGCCCGTGCCTTTGACCATTGCGATACGGGCTCTATTAGCTCTGTTATTACTGGTGCTTTACTGTAGGTTTAAGGGCATTTCGTTTGGCGTTCGAAGTACCGACAGTTGGCCTATTGTTTTAAGCGGATTGCTTATGGCCGGCCATTGGCTGGCATATTTTCATGCCTTACAGCTATCGAACGTCGCCATCGGAATGCTTTCTTTGTTCACCTATCCCGTATTCACTTCGTTTTTGGAGCCGCTATTTTTGAAGACCCGCTTTCAGAAAATCCATTTGCTACTGGGAATTTTGGTATTGTTCGGTCTATATTTTCTAGTGCCGGATTTTAGTTTTGGAAACCAAAATACGGTAGCCATTGGATTTGGGTTGTTGTCCGCCCTATGTTACGCCATTCGCAACCTGATATTGAAAACGAAGGTAGACAAGTATCAAGGTTCGCTGTTGATGACCTATCAAATGGTCATCGTTAGCCTACTGCTCGTGCCTGCTTATTTTTTGTACGACCTAAACGCGATTGGGCAACAGTGGGAAGGGCTTTTGGGAGTGGCATTGATTACTACGGTCTTGGGACACACGATGTTCATCAATTGTTTCAAATATTTTTCCGTCACGACAGTCAGTATTCTTAGTAGTATACAGCCCGTTTATGGTATTTTGATCGGGGCGTTGCTGTTGTCGGAAATACCTGATTGGACTACCGTTTTGGGTGGAATCTTGATTTTAGCCTCTGTAGTTGTGGAGAGCGTACGGTCGTACCGTTGATTTTTTGAAGAGACATTTACAAACAGGCATCCCAAACCGGATCTCGAGGCGGGGGAGCGGTCAATGCAAGCAATTCCTTTTTTACGGGATGTATCAAGCTAAGGCTTCGCGCATGTAAGTGGATGCTGGCGTCCTTGTTGCTCCGGTCGAATCCATATTTTAGGTCGCCTTTGATGGGACATCCGATGGCGGAAAGTTGTGCGCGTATCTGATGGTGGCGGCCTGTTTTGAGGTCGATTTCGAGTAGGAAATAGTTGTCGAGCTTTCTGACCATTCGATATTCGAGAATGGCCTTTTTGCTATCAGAATCCTCTTTGTGATTAGTGTATGACTTGTTCTGTTTCGGGTTGCGTTTGAGCCAATGTACTAGCGTGTCACTTTCTTTTTCAGGGGGATTCTTTATGACCGCCCAATAGGTTTTTGTCGTTTTTTTTTCGGCAAACAATTTGTTCAGGCGCGGCAGGGCCTTCGAGGTTTTGGCGAATACTACGATTCCCGATGTGGGGCGGTCCAATCGGTGGGCAACCCCGAGATAAACGTTGCCGGGCTTGTCGTACTTTTCTTTGATATACAACTTAACGACTTCGCTTAGCGGCATATCGCCGGTCTTGTCGCCTTGCACGATATCACCCGGTCTTTTATTTATGACGATCAAATGGTTATCTTCATAGAGCACCTGAAGATTTTTCGGATTTGAAAGTATCTTATCGACCACAATAGCTTCAATTTTTTAACACCAAACCCTAATCAACAAAAATATCAAAACCTAGTACTGTTCCTCATCACTCGGAAAATCCCGACTTTTCACATCGGTCACATATTTTGAAATGGCATCACCCATCTCCTCATACAAATTCATATAGCGCCTTAAGAAACGGGGATGGAACTCGTAGGTCATCCCCAGAAGATCGTGTATAACCAAAACCTGTCCGTCCGCATGTTTACCGCCGCCGATGCCGATGGTGGGTATGGTTAGACTCTCGGAAACCTTTTTAGTTAGGGAGGCTGGTATTTTTTCCAAAACGATGCCAAAACACCCCAGTTTTTCGAGGAGATGGGCGTCTTCCATCAGCTTATCGGCTTCCTGATTTTCTTTGGCGCGAACCGTGTAAGTGCCGAACTTATAAATACTTTGTGGCGTTAGTCCCAGGTGGCCCATCACGGGAATACCTGCATTGAGAATTCGTTTTACGGACTCCTTAATTTCAATGCCGCCTTCGAGTTTGACCGCATGTGCCCCGCTTTCCTTCATTATGCGTATGGCCGACCGCAAGGCTTCCTTTGGATCGCTCTGATAACTGCCAAAGGGAATATCGACCACCACCAATGCCCTGTCCACCGCACGTATGACCGAGGTGGCATGGTAAATCATCTGGTCCAGTGTTATAGGTAAGGTGGTTTCATGGCCCGCCATCACATTACTGGCGGAGTCACCTACCAAAATAACATCGACATTGGCCGAATCCACAATTTTGGCCATGGAATAATCGTAAGCCGTGAGCATGGAGATTTTCTCTCCGTTCTTTTTCATATCCACGAGGGATTTTACGGTTATCCGTTTGTATTCTTTTTTTGCGGTGGACATCTATTTTCTATTTGGTTGTTTGGGGATAAATGTAAGGATTTTGTTTCTACACCTCCCAACCCTGGCGGTATTGACGCCCTACGAACTGGTTCGCTTCCTCCAGGTTGGTGATCCTCATATTTTCGCCGTCCCATAGCAATTTTTTTCTTCCGAAGAATTCCATATTGCCTTGCGCGTTTTCTCTGCGTAACATGTAGCTACGGATGGCCAGGTTGCCCATCAACACGGTTTCCGTCATCGGGCCGGCATAATCGAACGAAGAGGTCAGGCCTCTGTGAAGTTCGCTGTCGAAACCGGCCTTGCAGGCATTGACCCATTTGCGTTGATGACCGTATTCCGGTTCGAGGTTCGGTTCGGTCTCGGGGCCGAATTCCGTCGTGCCATCATTTAGGTACAGTTTGGGCATTAAGGGGGAACTGTCGTTGATATTGGTGGTGATAATGCCCTTTTCGCCGATGATCATGACGCCGTTCTGGCTGTCCTTCCCTCCGATATCGCTATTAGCGGGAATGATATCAGGGTGCGAGGGACGTATACCACCATCGCTCCATGTCATTTCGATAGGGGCTTTCGTCTTTTCCGTGGCATCAAAATTCAAGGTGATAAAAGAGGATGCAGGGCAGCCTTCGGGATGGTAATTGGGAGTCCACATTTGCGAAAAGACCGATCCCACGCTACATTCCGCTCCGGTGGGATATTTGAGGTTCAGCGTTCGAAAGGGGATATCGATCAAATGGCAACCGACATCGCCCAAGGCGCCCGTACCATAATCCCACCATCCCCTCCAACTGAACGGATGCAAATTGGGGATGTACGGCTTTTTTTCCGCTGGCCCCAACCAAAGACTCCAGTCCAACGCATCGGGTTTAAGGCTAGGGTCGGGGGCGGGCATGGCACCACCTTGGGGCCAGACCGGGCGGTTCGTCCATACCTGTACCTTCGATATGGTACCTATCTTACCGTCGTCGATCCATTTTTGAACAATGTTCAAAAGTCCGTTTGAGCCGCCTTGGTTCCCCATTTGGCTGACAATTTTATGGTCCCGCGCCATTTGGGTGAGGGTTCGGGCCTCACGAATGTTGTGGGTCATGGGTTTCTGTACATAAACATGTTTCCCTAGTTGCATGGCGTAGGATGCTGCCGGGGCGTGAACGTGATCGGGCGTGGAAATAGTGACCGCATCAATGCCTTTTTCCTTGTCCAGCATTTCCCGGTAATCCGCATACCTTTTGGCTTTGGGAAAACGCTCGACGGAAGCTTTGGCCGAACCTGCAAAATCGACATCGCAAAGGGCAACCACTTTTTCACGGCCGTCTACGGAAGCGTTCCTAATATCGCTGGCCCCTTTTCCGCCCGCGCCTATCGCAGCGAGGTTCAGTCGATCGCTCGGTGCCATATAACCGACACCCCCAAGTACATGTCTGGGAACGATAAATATAGAAGAAGCTAAAGCTCCTTTTTTAATAAATGATCGGCGGGTGGTATTCGATAAGGCATCCTTTTTATTTTTCATGATGTTTTTGATTTGTGTGAAACAATGAAGCATTTAAAGGTATTAAAATTTATAGGATGGCGAAACATTTTATCCGTAATCGGGCAAATCCTCGAAATTTTTATAATCCTCAGAAAATAATCCTCTATTTTCAAAATAGTCTTGTGCATGATTCCTTATATTTATCGCTTCAATTAAAAATCCAAAAATGAAGAACACCTTAAAATTACTCGTTGCAATACTCACTGTGCTTGCCGCAGGACAATCATACGTTCAGGCACAGGAAGCCAATCCTCTTAAGGGAAAATGGGATATGGTGATTCAGCAAGACGGTGCGGCACTCCCATCTTGGCTGGAAATCAAACATTCGGGAATTAAGACTTTAGTCGGCCGTTTTGTCTATGCCAACGGTAGCGCACGGCCTATATCGGAAGTGAAGGAAAATGACGGCATATTTAGTTTCAGCATACCTCCCCAATGGGAAGATGCCGTTTCCGATTTGGAGTTCGAAGGTAAAGTGAAAGGGGACGGTCTAGAAGGAACTATGGTCTACACAGATGGAAAGACCTACAATTGGACCGCCACTCGGGCACCAAAACTCTCCTATACCGAAAACCCTAAATGGGGCAAACCGATTCAACTTTTTAACGGCAAGGACGTTTCCGGATGGAAGGCCAGTGGCGAAAAGAACCAGTGGATCGTTGAAGATGGAATTTTAAAGAGTCCCGAATCAGGTTCGAATCTTGTTTCCGAGCAGAAGTTCGAGGACTTCAAATTGCATGTGGAGTTTAAAGTGCCGGAGGGAAGCAATAGCGGCATCTATCTTCGCGGTCGCTACGAGGTGCAGATAACCGATGATCATGGCAGCGAGCCTAGCAATGTGCTTTTCGGAGGCGTATACGGATTTTTGACGCCCAACGAAATGGCGGCCAATCCGGCCAGCGAGTGGCAGACCTATGACATTACCTTGGTAGGCCGCAGGGTAACCATAGTTGCCAACGGGAAGACGATTATCAGCGAACAGAATATTCCCGGTATTACCGGTGGCGCCATCGATAGCAAAGAGGGCGAACCCGGAGCGTTTATGATACAAGGGGATCACGGATCTGTTTCTTTTCGAAAGTTTGTGGTTACGCCGAGGGTGGAGTAGGGCTAACAATCACTCATATTAATGCCCACGGCCAATCCGCCTTCCGAAGTCTCCTTATATTTTGAGCTCATATCCTTTGCTGTGGCCCACATGGTTTCAACTACTTTATCCAACGAAACTTTAGCGTCCTTTGGGTCGGAGCCGAGGGCCAGTTCGGCGGCATTTATGGCTTTGATTGCCCCCATGGAGTTGCGTTCGATACAGGGAATCTGAACAAGGCCACCGATAGGATCACAGGTAAGTCCGAGATGGTGTTCCATAGCAATTTCGGCTGCCATTAGCACTTGCTCCGGTGAGCCGCCTAAAAGCTCGGTCAAGGCGCCGGCCGCCATGGCGGAGGATACTCCTATTTCCGCCTGGCAACCGCCCATGGCCGCAGAAATGGTGGCTCCCTTTTTAAAGATGCTTCCTATTTCACCGGCTACCAACAAGAATTGTTTGATGTGCTTGAAGTCCGCTTCATGGTTTTCGATGACCAGATAGTACATGAGAACGGAAGGAATAACTCCGGCACTGCCGTTGGTCGGCGCGGTCACGACCCTTCCCAAAGAGGCATTGACCTCGTTTACTGCAAGGGCAAAACAACTGACCCATTTTAAGATTTGGCGGAATTTCACTTCCGTGCTTCGAATGATTTGTAACCATTCCCCGGGTGTGGCATATTTGTTGGCATCGCCCAGCATTCCTCTATTCAGCTGGTAGGCCCTTCGCTGTACGTTTAATCCGCCTGGCAGTTTACCTTCCGTATGGCATCCGAGGTACATGCATTCCAACATGGTATTCCAAATCTTTTGGATGTGGGCATCGATTTCGGAATCGCTTCGGAGTGAACGTTCGTTTTCCAGTACCAGTTCTGAAATGGAAATATTTTTGCCGGTACAGTAGGCCAGCAGTTCCTTTCCGTTCTGCACGGGAAAGGGAAACGTATCGAAAGTCGCTTGTTTGCTTTTGGCGTTTTTGCGGGCTTTGACGACTACGAATCCGCCGCCGATGGAATAGTAGGTATTCGATTTCTTTTTCCCCGATGTCAAGGTCGCCTCGAATTGGAGTCCGTTGGCATGGAACTCCAAAAATTTCCGGTGGAAAAGGATATCCTCTTTGGGGTCGAAGGCAACTTTTCGGATATTCCCAAAATTTAATACATGGCCTTCCTTTATATCCTTAACGATACTATGGATATCCTCAATGGGAATTTCCACCGGATCGACACCCGATAAACCCAACATCACCGCATAATCCGTCGCATGACCCTTTCCCGTTAAGGATAATGAGCCATAGATATGGACCTGAATTTTTTCGACCTCGGTAAAAAGCCCGGCAGTCTTCAGCTCTGAAATCCACCGTTCCGCAGCCCGCCATGGTCCCAAAGTATGTGAGCTAGACGGGCCGATACCGATTTTAAGCATGTCGAAAATACTGATGCATTCCATTCTTTGATTAGCATTTTTAGTATTAGTATAGGTAAAGATAGGATAATTAAAGAATGGAAAAATTCCAAATTTCAAAGCACCAAATTCCAAAGGGGTCAAGAGACCATCGATTGTCGTAACGTTATATTTTGGGATTTGGAATTTGATTTATTGGAATTTGAGGGCCCTCAGCTCTCTAAATGACATCCTGTCAGTTTTATTCCCTTGGCATATTGTTTGACAATTAGTAATCGAAATCGAAAATAGATACTAATTTAATATATACAGCATGAGTAAGATTATAGGAATAGATTTGGGTACGACCAACTCCTGCGTTGCCGTGATGGAAGGTAATGAGCCGGTGGTAATCCCGAATGCGGAAGGAAAGCGGACTACCCCATCTGTCATTGCCTTTGTCGAAGGTGGAGAAATCAAGGTGGGCGATCCTGCGAAAAGACAGGCGGTGACGAATCCCGAAAAAACGATTTATTCTATCAAGCGTTTTATGGGCAACAAATATTCCGAATCCCAAAAGGAAGCGGAACGTGTACCGTATAAAGTGGTGAAGGGCGATAACAATACGCCAAGGGTCGATATCGACGGACGTATGTATACCCCGCAGGAACTTTCTGCCATGATTCTTCAGAAAATGAAGAAAACGGCCGAGGATTATTTGGGACAGGCGGTTACCCGAGCGGTCATTACCGTTCCCGCATATTTTAACGATTCACAGCGTCAGGCTACTAAAGAGGCCGGTGAGATCGCAGGATTGACCGTAGAGCGGATCATCAACGAACCGACCGCCGCATCATTGGCATACGGTCTCGATAAGAAGGATGTGGACCAGAAAGTGGTCGTATTCGATTTCGGTGGTGGCACACATGATGTTTCCGTTCTCGAATTGGGCGACGGTGTTTTCGAAGTACTCGCTACAGAAGGTGATACCCACTTGGGAGGTGACGATGTCGATCAAAAAGTAATCGATTGGTTGGCCGAGGAATTTAAGAAAGACGAAGATATCGATTTGCGTAAAGATGCCATGGCCTTACAGCGATTGCGCGAAGCCGCGGAAAAAGCGAAGATAGAATTGTCTTCTTCCTCGCAGACCGAGATCAACTTACCGTATGTTACGGCTACCGCTTCAGGACCTAAGCATTTGGTGCGCACATTGACCCGCTCAAAATTCGAGCAGTTGATAGAAGATTTGGTAAAACGTACCATCGATCCCTGCCAAAATGCATTGAAGGCAGCGGGACTCTCAAAGAGCGATATCGATCAGGTTATTTTGGTCGGTGGTTCCACTAGGATACCCGCCGTACAGGAAGCCGTCGAAAAATTCTTCGGAAAAAAACCGTCAAAAGGGGTGAATCCCGATGAAGTAGTAGCCGTCGGTGCCGCGATTCAAGGTGGGGTTTTGACCGGTGACGTGAAAGATGTATTGTTGTTGGATGTTACACCGCTATCCTTGGGCATTGAAACTATGGGAAGCGTAATGACCAAGTTGATCGAGGCAAACACCACGATTCCTACCAAGAAATCACAGGTATTCTCCACCGCAGCCGATAACCAGCCCTCGGTCGAAATCCATGTCTTACAGGGAGAGCGACCTATGGCGACGGACAATAAGACAATAGGACGCTTCCATTTAGATGGCATTCCGCCCGCTCAAAGAGGTACGCCACAGATCGAGGTGACCTTTGATATCGATGCGAACGGTATCATCAAGGTTTCCGCGACCGATAAGGCGACCAACAAGTCCCAGGACATTCGAATCGAAGCGTCATCCGGATTGACCGATGAGGAAATTAAGAAGATGAAGGCCGAGGCCGAAGCCAATGCGGAATCCGATAAACAAGCGAAAGAAACGGCCGATAAGCTCAACGAAGCCGACAGCATGATTTTCCAGACCGAGAAGCAGTTAAAGGAATTTGGGGATAAACTTTCCGATGATAAGAAAAAGCCGATCGAAGAAGCTTTGGAGGAATTGAAAAAAGCACACGCCAGTAAGGACCTAGCGCAAATCACTCCCGCTTTGGATAAAATCAACGAAGCCTGGAAAGTAGCTTCCGAAGAAATGTACAAAGCCCAGGCCGATACGCAGCAAACCGGTGAACCTTCCACTAATGGACAGGATACAGCCGAGGCTAGCAAAGATGCCAAAGAAGGCGACAACGTAGAGGATGTCGACTTCGAAGAGGTGAAATAAAAGGCGTTTCTTGAACCTAAAAGGTCGAAAGAACCTTGTAGGTCGTATACCGATTAAGCCCGTCATGTTTTCAAAACCTGACGGGCTTTTTTAATGGCAGGGACAGATACAATAGATTCACCTCTACAATCCTTTATTTACCCTACGCAGGTAGAGAAAAAACGCATCTTTTTGGTATCATATATTTTGTTTAATGTTTTTAACAAAACTTTGAACATAATAAATTCTTAAACCCGATAAACTGTCATACATTAGACCTGAACAATTAAAAATTATGAAAATGAAAAGTTTATTTGTAAGTACCGTGGCAATCGTTTTAACAGCTGGGTCAGCTTTCGCGACGGCCACAACGAGCCTAGATCCAACTCCGAAACTGGTGAAAGTAATGGTGCAGAAAACCCCTAACATTGTAGGTGTAGCCGCAGGAAATGA
This sequence comes from Pricia sp., assembly GCF_041745955.1. Taxonomy (NCBI): domain Bacteria; kingdom Pseudomonadati; phylum Bacteroidota; class Flavobacteriia; order Flavobacteriales; family Flavobacteriaceae; genus Pricia; species Pricia sp. The sequence goes on along the minus strand of NZ_JBGTHY010000266.1, from coordinate 21,891 downwards.
AAATTTCAGCACTTTGGTAGCAGCTGTTAAAGCAGCGGACTTGGTAGCAACATTAAGTTCTGACGGTCCTTTTACCGTATTTGCCCCAACCAATGCAGCCTTTGAAGCATTGCCCGAAGGCACTGTCGAAAGCTTACTGAAGCCTGAGAACAAGATGACGTTAACTTCTATTCTGACGTATCATGTGGTATCCGGTAAAGTTATGGCGGCAGATGTTGTCAAAGCTATTAAGGAGAATGGAGGAAAATATATGGTGGAAACCGTGCAAGGAAATAAATTGACCTTATCCCTAGATGGAGACAGTGTAGTTCTTACCGATGCCAAAGGAGGTACGGCCACGGTTGCCCAAGCCGACGTAGCAGCATCGAACGGAGTGATTCATGCTATTGATGCGGTAGTAATGCCCGAATAATTACTTTTGATCTTACTATTTTAAGCATCCCATTTCGGGGTGCTTTTTTTTTGCCATCCGTGGAACCCTCAACGACCACAGTAACTGCTCCATAATTTTGGTACAGCTTTTGTTTCCAGTTGCCCTAATAAATCCTAATTTTGTGCCATGTCAAAAAAGTATACCATTCTATTTTTATTCCTACCCATAGCATTGCCTTCCCTTGTTCTATCCCAGGAAATTAAAACTTTTAAAATCTCCGATTTCAATCTGAACGGAAATGTAAAATCCTGTCTGGTAATAACGGACTATGGGAAGGAAGAATACTATTTTGATACCACCGGTCGTTTGACAAAATCAATCACCCGGTTCAACGAATTCGACTATGAAACCACCTATTATAAGTACCAAAACAAAGAACTTATAGAAAAAAGAGTTGAAAATTATCGGGACAATGCCTTTGATAAGGCCACATCTCTTGCCAATTTTTATGCAATCGATACTAGCGCAAATCGAAAGGTCACAGAGAAAATTGTTTCGTATACGAATAAGCAATTGCTGGAACAGAATGTATATCGCTACAATGCGAAAGGGCAACTGATTAAAATGACCCGTACTGATACCGACGGTACAGATGAAAATATAATCAGCCATGATACCATTGACGGAAAAAATACGGTTACCCAAACCCTGAATGAAAAACCGTTGGAAGTTGTGCGAAGTTGGAACGAAGAATCGGAAAACGGCACATTGTTAACGCTGAAGACCGTTGAGAAATATTTTGACGGGGTGCTGAACACAAAATCGCAAGAAGTGTATAACAATGACAAAAAATTGATTTCAAAAACCGATTCCCTTTTCGATACTCCTACTGAAAAATGGATTTCACAAGAACAAATCAGCTATACCTACGGCGAAAACGGAATTTTGGCCAAAACCGAGACCAATAGAGGTAATTTGATGATTACCAAAGAATATATTTATCAATTCGACGGTACGGAAAACAACAATTGGGTAAAAGAAATCATTACACCCGATAATACGTATAAGACCAGAAAGATAAAATATTACGAAGCTCCGAAGCTACCCAAAGAGGATCAGTAGTTGCGCTTCCTTCGCCGACGATAGTCTGAAGCGAGTTCCCGCCCCCAATCAGCGACGGGTGCCGAATGCCAACCCCCTTTTCCGCCAGGAGTTCCGAACGCCAAAATTAAAGATCAGCACGAAGAATCCGCCACAATTTTCCATTTCCCTTCTATTCTCTTAAAAATAATCATAAACGTACCATTTCTGTCCCCGGCCTCGAGGGTCAAAAAATACTGGCCCATCACGTAATAGGCATCCTCGGTAATTTGAGTGATGGCGTCAATTTTGAAGTTTAGCGTTCCTGTATCTTTTTGGGTAGGATATCCCTTTTTGTAGTTATCTAAAGTAGTTTGCCATCCTTTGGTTACCCGTCCGCCGCTGTAATAGGTTAGCGAATCTGACTGCCAATAGCCCTCCATAAATCCTTTTAGATCATAGTTCGACCAAGCTTTCTCTTGTTCGGCCATCAGGGCCTGTATTGCCTTTTCGTCCTCGTTTTGGGTGTATCCGGTGTTCACAGTCGTAAGACAAAAAAGGATAAAGAAGGGGAGAAGACTTTGCATATTAGTCATTTTTTATAGATTTTGAGGGTGAAGATAAAAAAGTCTTACTATTTCTTTGATATATTGTAGCTTCATTTAAAATTTTGTTATGACCAAACCAATGCAATTTTTGCTACCACTGGGTATCTGTTTCTTTATTGGTATACGAGATTCCCAAGCGCAAAAAACGAGTATAAACGAAAAACCCAACATCCTTTTTATCCTATCCGACGACAAAAAGGTGCCTCGGAAGAAAGCACCGAACCGGCATGGGAGTTCTATGACCTCAAGGAAGATTCCAAGGAATTGCATAACGCCATCGGCGAACCGGGATACGAAACTATAATTTCCGAGATGAAATCCGCCATGGTCGAGGAGCGCTAGAAGTATGGGGATTTGGATGAGGGTTCATCGTTGATGTTGGGGATTCTTCGGGATGCGTTGTTAGAGTGATGAACTCGCTTTGGTCATTTCCTATTTCGATAGTGACTTGGATTTTTGCACATTTTTTATGGGTATGCCATGGCCGTTTACGACATATAATTTCGAAGATAGTTTATAGACCTCCCCATCAATTTATAGGTTCCTTTCATGCTAATACCCATGGTCTCGGATATCTCCGAGTAATCTAATCGAGAAAAAAATTTTAAATGGATTATCTCTCGTTGCTTTTGCGTGAGATGATTTAAGGCTTCTTTTAGTTTATCCTGTTTTTCATCGTTAATCTGTTCTTCGATTAATTTGAATTCCTCGGAAGGAGCTGGAATTATTTTGTAATCAGGAAATTTTATTGACCGGCCTAGCTTTTTGCGGTTTTTTATCGCTGTGGCAATTAACTTCCTACGGATTGATTTATGTAGATATGATTTAATATTTTTTACCGATCCCAACCTGTGTTTGGTATTCCACAATTCTATGTAAAGATCTTGAATGCAGTCCTTAATCAACTCTTTGTCTTTAACCAATTTCATGCCATAGCTATACAATAAAGGGGCGTGAAGGCGATAAATACTTGAAAAAGCGATTTCATCGCCGGCTTGAAATTCATGCCACAATTGGCTATCATCTAAAATCTTTGCGGTTGGCGATTTGACCTTGAGTTCTTCGATCGTTCTTTTTGGAGTGAAGTTTTGATGAATAACAAAATTTAAGTCCACAATTATTGGTTTTTTGGTTGTATAAGTTGTTAATTTTGTATAAATATAGGATAAAATCCAATAAATGTTAATGATCTCATAATTTTTTTATCGAAAATTATTCTATTTCCATGGGGTAAAAATCAGATTTGTTCCTCTTAGTTTAAAGAGATACTTTTTGCTGCCAAATTAACCGCCATATGAAAGGTTTGAAAAAAAGAGTACAAAACGGGGAAGCGCTGAACGGTTGCTGGTTGAATTTAGGTAGTCCTCTTACCGCCGAGATCGTGGGACAATCTGGTTTCGACTGGGTCTTGATAGATTTGGAGCATGGTGCGGGTAGCGAGAAAGATGCGCTTTCTCAGGTCCAGGCATTACAGGCAAGTGCTACTGGAGTGATCATTAGGGTCGAGAGTAATGATAAACGCCGAATCCAGAGGGCGCTCGATATGGGGGCCGAGGGCATCATGTGTCCACAGGCGGAGACTGCGGCGGATGCAAAAATTGCGGTCGACGGGATGTTCTATTTCCCCGATGGAAGGAGGGGAGTGGCCAAAATGGTTCGGGCAACTGGTTTTGGAAAGGACTTCGATACGTATCGACAAGATTCTAAAGACAACATTCTGGGAATAATTCAAATCGAAACTACCGAAGCCTTGGACCATCTTGATGAGATCGCCGCTTTAGACGGTGTCGATGTTCTGTTCGTCGGCCCTTCGGATCTTACCATGTCCTTGGGGATATTCGGTCAGCTAGACCACCCTCGCTATCTAGATGCGCTAAAGGCTATCGTTGCCGCCGCTACCAAGGCGGGAAAAGCCACGGGTATTCTATTGTTCGACCCAGCGGATTATAAAACCTACTATGATATGGGAATTCGATTCATCGCCTGTGGCTCCGATGCGACTTTTGTGGCGCAGGGAGCAAAACAAATGGCCAAAGCCTTGAACTCAAAAAGAAGTTAATCTCAGTACCGATCTTATGGACAATTTTTTGACCGACCCGCTATTTATATTATTGATAGGTATTATCATAGTGGTCGGTGGAATCATAGGGCTAAGGCTCCATGCATTTTTGGCCTTGATGATCGCCGCTTTCGTGGTCGCCATACTGACGCCGGCCTCGGCGGTCGAAGTTTTTGCCCTCGGCAAGGGAGTTTCAAGCGAAACCGCAGTGCAAATGTCCCATTGGCACGTCGGAAAAAGAATCGCGATAGCATTCGGCGACACTTGTGGCAAAATCGGAATACTCATTGCCATGGCGGCCATTATCGGCAAATGTATGTTGGAGAGTGGCGCCGCTGAAAAAATTATACGTTCGCTTATCAAGTGGACAGGGGAAAAAAATGCTCCCATATCATTTTTGGGAGGTAGTTTTTTCTTGGGAATTCCCGTTTTTTTCGATACTGTCTTTTATCTGATGATACCGCTGGCAAAGGCGATGGCCAATAAATTGGGCAAAAATTATCTGCTGTTGGTACTTGCGGTGACGGCTGGGGCGGCGATGGCCAATTCGCTCGTTCCTCCCACACCTGGCCCCTTGTTTTTGGTAAGTGAAATGAACATTCCCATTGGAATGATGATGCTGGGCGGTACTTTGGTAGGACTTTTTACGATTGCTGCCGGATATATGTATGCCGTTTGGGCCAACCGGAAATGGCCGGTTCCCCTTCGCGATTCCCCCGACGCCCCTTTAAAGGATATCAGGGCCTTGTCCTTACAGGAAGACTCGCACTTACCTTCGCTTTGGCTTTCTACGCTTCCGGTCTTGATCCCCCTTGTTTTTATAACGGTTAAAGCCGTAATGGATACGTTTATGGACTACGGAAGTACGAACAACTTTCTGATTACATTGATCAATTTTTTCGGGGAGAAGAACACCGCACTTATCTGCGGTGGATTATCAGCTTTGGTACTGCTGGTCCTTCAAAAAAAAGACGACACATCGGCCATGAAAAAAGCGGTACAGACCGCTTTAATGAGCGGAGGGGTCATTATATTGATCACAGCTGCAGGGGGTGCCTTTGGGGGAATGCTTCAACAGACGGGGATAAGTGACAGGATCGGGGCGTTGACCCAGGGCTATCAAATGGCAATCATTCCGTTGGCATTCTTGATAGCCGTAGTGGTACGCACCGCCCAAGGTTCTGCCACGGTAGCCATGATCACGGCATCCGGTATTCTTGCAGGTATGTCCGACACCATGGACCTTGGATACCATATGCTCTATGTGGGGCTGGCCATTGCCTGCGGTTCAAAAATATTTCCTTGGATGAACGATAGCGGCTTCTGGATAGTGTGCAAAATGAGCAACCTGACCGAAAAGGAGGTTTTGAAGACCTTTTCCCCGATGCTGACCATCATGGGAATAACAGGGTTGATCGTCATTTTGATCGCTGCACAAATATGGCCTTTAGTATAACAATTACTATTGGTAATTTATAGTAAGGTAAAAATCAATTACATAAAAAGAGCAAGAAAATGGAAAAAGTAGGATTTGTAGGATTGGGAATTATGGGAAAGCCCATGGCACTGAACTTAATAAAAGCAGGATATTCCGTATCGATATTGGAAAGCAGCGCTGCTGCCAAGGAAGTGGCCGAAACCGGAGCAAAAACCTATTCCTCAAGTAAGGCGTTGGCCTACGATAACGACGTAATCATTACCATGTTGCCCGATTCGCCCGAGGTGGAAGAAGTGGTTTTGGGCAAGGATGGCGTTCTTGAAGGCATACGTTCAGGATCTATTTTTGTGGATATGTCGACCATTGCCCCATCCACGGCAAAAAAAATGTACAGTGCTTTTCAGGAAAAAAATGTGGAAGCCTTGGATGCCCCGGTATCCGGTGGACAGGTGGGTGCCGAAAGCGGTACCATATCGATCATGGTCGGTGGAAGCCAGACCGCTTTTGATAAAATCCTTCCGCTGTTCAAGGTCATGGGCAAAAGCGCCGTCTTGATAGGTGATGCGGGAGCGGGACAGACCACAAAGGCCTGTAACCAGATTATCGTGGGCATGACCATCCAAGCGGTAGCGGAAGCATTCGCCTTGGCGAAAAAAGCGGATGTGGACCTCGAAAAGATGCGGGAAGCCTTACTGGGAGGCTTCGCTCAGAGCCGCATACTCGATCTACATGGTCAAAGAATCATCGATGATAATTTCAAACCGGGGTTTAAGGTCAAGCTACACCGAAAGGATATGAACATTGCCCTTCAGGCCGGAAAGGAATTCTCCGTTCCCTTGCCCGGTAGCGCCCAGGTGGCCACTAGTATGGATGCCCTTATCGCCCAAGGAAAAGGCGAACTAGATCACAGCGCTCTGTATGTACTGCTCGCTGGATTATCAGGAATTTGATCATTTAAACCTGATGTTAACACACCAAAAAGAATAGTGAAGATAACCAACATACATAGTACCCAGATTGCGATAGGTGATCCACCCTTGCTGAATGCCGCGGGTTTGCATGCGCCCTATGCGCTGCGAATTATTGTTGAGGTCTTTACCGACGCCGGTATTATAGGCTTGAGCGAAATCCCCGGAAGCGAAAGAATATATGGGGCGTTGGAAAAACTGAAACAGACGCTGATCGGTCAGGATGTTTTTCAACTCAATAGCCTCAAAAGATTGATCCATGAAAAATTTGGTAAAAGTGAAGATCGACGTGGGGTGGCACCTTGGGACCAACGCTTATTAGTGCATCTATTCAGTGCCATCGAGGTCGCTTGTTTGGACTGCATAGGAAAAAAAATGGATAGACCCGTAGTGGATTTGTTAGGGGGACGATCAAGGGATAAAGTGCCTTTTTCCGCCTATCTGTTCTACAAATACAAAGGCGCAGGTGGTGAATTGGGGTTTGATACGGACAGCAATGCAACGGGTTGGCTAATGGCGCGGCAAGAAGAAGCCTTGTCTCCCGACCAGATTGTCTCCCAAGCGAAGACCATGTGCGAGGAATTCGGATTCCAATCCATAAAATTGAAAGGGGGCGCCTTACCTCCCGATGTGGAATGTGATAGCATTTTAGCACTTCAAGAAGCCTTCGGACCTGACGTTCCATTACGACTTGATCCAAATGCCATCTGGTCGTTGGAGACCGCCGTCAAATACGGTAAAAAGTTGGAAGGTGTTTTGGAATATTACGAAGACCCAGTCCGTGGTCAAGAAAATATGGCCCTTTTAAGTCAAAAAGTAAATATTCCCTTAGCTACAAATATGTGTACGACCTCGTTTGATGATATTCCGTCCAGCATAAGGCTCAGTTCCGAACATATCATTTTATCCGATCATCATTTTTGGGGAGGACTTCGGGCCTCGATGGAACTCAATAAAATCTGTCAGGTTTTTGGAAGGGGATTTTCCATGCATTCGAACAGTCACCTTGGTATTTCCATGGCCGCCATGGTACATTTGGGGGCGGCGATCCCTCACTTGGATTATGCCCTTGATACACATTATCCGTGGCAAGTTGATGAGGTAATTAAAGGAGGCAAAATAAAAATTGAGGATGGTTATGCTACGATACCCGATGGTCCGGGACTTGGCGTCGAACTGGATCGCGAACAATTACAAAAGTTACATGAACAGTTCTTGGACTGTAATATTAAGGAACGCAACGATGAGATCGAAATGAAAAAGGTCGATCCCAATTGGCAATTTGAACCCCAAAGGTGGTAATGTCCATCCACAAAACAATAGGATAAAAACACTTCAAAAATTGATAGTATGGAACAACTAAAAAACCAGCCTGCCAACAGGTATGGCCAAAACCGAAGAAAAGCACTTTCCACCTTATTGAAGGGCGGATTGGGCGCCGCTGCCCTTGGCTCGCTAGGGCCGCTTTCCGCAGCATCCGCTCCTACAGGAAAAAAACCTTCCTTGCCTTCAGGCAGGAAAGAAAAGGCCGTAGCCCTGATAAAGGAGAAAAAACCAATTTTGTACAAGGTCGGCTGTCAACACGGCGGTACAGGAAAAGAAAATTTAGAGTTCTTGGCAAGATACGGTGTTTTCAACATGGATGGGGGATCGCCAAAATTCATCGAGGGCGTAGGCTGGGACCTTGAAGACTCCATGAGAAAACGGGAAGCCTGTGAGAAATACGGCATTAACCTGGATGCCTACCACCTTCCGTTATCCTCTGCGGGAATCGAGAATATTAGCACCCCGAATATCATGCTTGGCAAAAGTCCGGCGAGGGACCGTGAAATCGAGTTGATACAACAGATGATTACGGTGGCAAGCAAAACAGGGGTTAAAGTATTGAACTACAACACTATAATTCACGTTATTCTCAGAACCGGCGACACTTTGGATACTTCCCGGGGCAACACCTATTACCGAAGCTGGAATTTGGAAAAAGCACTCGCCAAAAACGAAGGCCTTACCATTGCGGGAAAAGTAGACATAGACGAGATGTTCGAACGCATCACCTATTTTTTAGATCGCGTCATTCCCGTGGCAGAGGAATATAGTGTAAAGCTAGCCAACCATATCGCCGATCCGCCCGCGCCTGTAGGGTATCGAGGTATAACCCGATGGAACAGTCCCGATGTCTTCGAGGGCATAAAACGCTTTGCCCAATTATACGATAGTCCTTCACATGGGTTCAACCTTTGTCTAGGGTCGACCGCCGAAGGCCTTCAAGACCCCAGGACCGAAATTTTGCCCATCATCAAATGGGTCGGGGAACGCACACAAATATTCAACATCCACCTTCGCAATATCAAAGGGGGCTATAACGATTTTCAGGAAGTATATCCGGACAATGGAGATATGGATTTCGGAGAAATTCTGATTGCATTGCGGGATGTAGGCTACGATGCCATGGTCATGCCCGACCATATTCCCCACCACGAAGACCCGGGCAGCTATCTTCAAGGCCATGCCTACGCTTTCGGGTATATCAAGGCACTAATGCATGCCATCGATATGGGGTACCAATGAGATTTTTGCATAAGTTGGGAGTTAATGAAAAAGGATATCGTTACATGCGATGTCCTTTATAGTTTTCTGCTATTTCATTAAAAAAATAATTTTTCGTGGGGTAAAAATTAATTTTTCACCTCTTTCTACATATAAAGTACTATTCCGTTAACCTATTGAATATAATATGAGGTATGCCAGTTATACGGAAGAAGATTTTATAACGGATGAATATTTCCAGAAATGGATTTTAAATCCCGATCCGGCGACCCAGGAATTTTGGGGAAATTGGATGGCAGAACATCCCGAAAAGAAAGATTTGACTGAAAATGCATCCCGCTTTATCCGGATGATGGATTTAGGAGGAGGAGATGAACTTTCGGATAGCGAGGTCGATGCGATGTGGCAGAACATTATCCATCAAAAACAGAAATCCACAACAGAAAGTGCGGGGGTCAGAAAATTAGCGTATTCGAAGAAAAAGTATAAGTTATGGATTGCCGCTGCATGTGTTGGTCTGATAGTTAGCGTGCTAGGATTCAATCAGTTCTGGGATTCGAATACTTTGGAAAAAGCCACTCAATTATCTGGAAGCGAGATTACACTGAAATTGGGGGATGGAACGGTTCAGGTACTGGACGAGAATGTCACGGAAACCATAACCAACTCCGAGGGCAACAAGATTGTAAGCCAGAAAAAAAGCCTTTTGATATATGATTCCAAAGAAGGAAACGAAATAAGTTACAATGAGTTAGCAGTTCCGTACGGAAAAAAATTCGAACTAATGCTGTCGGACGGATCACATGTATTCCTGAATTCGGGTTCGAAGTTGCGCTATCCAACGGGCTTTAAGAAAAGAAAGCAAAGAACTATTTTTTTGGACGGTGAGGCCTATTTCTCGGTAGCAAAGGACAAGGAAAGTCCTCTTGTGGTAATTACGGAGCACATGAACACTAAGGTATATGGTACGGAATTCAATGTGTCGAGTTACAAGAATGAAAATAATACCTCCACGGTCTTGTTGGAAGGAAGTGTAGGTGTATACAGAACCGATGGCGACGAACCGGAAAAATTACATCATGTAGCTCCCGGAGAAAGAGCGTTAATTCAGAATGGAAAAATTTCGGTGGATCGGGTGAACGTAAAAAAATATGTAGCATGGACGGAAGGGAAGCTCTTCTTTGTAGACGATCGATTCGAATTGATCTTAAAGGAGTTGGAAAGACATTTTAACATAGTCATCGACAACAAAATCGAAGGACTGAACAATAAACGATTTACCGGAACATTTACGGAACAAACCATAGAACAGATTTTCAGAATATTTCAAGAGCACACCCAGTTTAACTATGCGATAAAGGAAAACACGATAACTATTTATCAAAAAGGGTCATAATAAAAAAATCGAGATGTTTTAAAACATTCTTTAAGACAATTGCAGTTCCCCAAAATAGAAAACCAACTAAAAAAAGCATCCGTTTGGGGTAAAAATCAAAAAAATCGGAAAGTGCTGAAACACCTTCCGCTTCAGAATGAGATTTCAGTAAAGAAAACAACTAAAACCTTCACAAAATTATGGAAAATCAAAAACCATTGGTTTCTGGAAAAAACGGTTTCCTGCCAAAATTCGATAGGAAAGTGAAAATTGCGCTCTTGTTTCTCATGTCCGCACTGTTCCAATTACAGGCAAGTTCGGATCATGTCGAAAAAACAAACATAGATCTGGTCAAAAAGAACGCTACGGTTCTAGAAGTTATCACGGCCATCGAGTCTAAAACCGAATATAAATTCTTTTATAGTAGTGAAGAATTGGATCTGGAACGAAAAATAGACATCAGCGTCAAACAAGGGGATATCGAAAAAATTCTCAAAAAAGTTTTTGCCCAAGGCAAAGTAAGTTTTAAGATAATCGGTACGCAGATCATACTGACGCCCTACAAATCCAAAGAGGAGGCCGAAGAGGTTTCTACCGCCCCATTTACCGTTCAAGACTTTGAGGTAAGCGGAACGGTAACGGACGATAGCGGCTCTCCGCTCCCTGGTGCTAGTATTCTGGTAAAAGGAACAGGTAGTGGCACCACGTCGGACTTTGATGGCAATTATAGTATTACGGTGCCGGGCAATAATGCCGTTCTGGTTTTTAGCTACATTGGCTTCACTTCCAAAGAAATTGTCGTGAACGGGCAGTCTACGATAAACACGACTTTGCAAGAAAGTGCCGAAAACCTCAGCGAAGTGGTCGTTACGGCACTTGGTATCGAAAGGGACAGAAAAACGCTCGGTTACGCTACGGCCAAAGTAGATTCCGAAGAATTCAGCGTGAACAGGACCCCGAACTTTATGGACGCCCTTCAAGGAAAGGTGGCTGGAGTCAATATTTCCGGTTTGGGTTCGGGCCCACAGGGGAGTAGCAAGATACGGATACGCGGTATCTCCTCCTTCGGGAACAACAATTCACCCTTGATAGTCGTCAATGGTGTACCCATCAACAACACCTCTTTTGGGGTTCGTGGCGATGTGGGTGAAGTAGGAAGCAACAGACGATCGGACAGTGGTGATGGGTTGAGTAGTATCAACCCCGATGATGTAGAGACGATGACCATTTTAAAAGGTGCGGCCGCTTCCGCACTATATGGATCCAGGGCAAAAGATGGCGTCATAATGATTACTACGAAAAATCAATCGGAGGATGGCGGTGTAGAGGTTACCTATAATTCGAACTATACGAACGGAACACCGCTTGATTTTACAGATTATCAATATGAATATGGCCAAGGTGAAGGGGGCGAACGTCCCAATTCGCCATTTCCCGTTAGCGGTGTTTGGAGTTTCGGGGAGCCCGTCGGGGGTACACAGATTCTTTTTGACGGACTGGTAGTACCTTACCTGCCACAGCGAAATAAAATAAAGGACTATTACCGAAATAGTTCTACGCTGATGAATACCATCAGTGTAGCCTCTGGTGGAGAGAATGGCGGAATAAGCTTCTCGTTGGCTAATCTAGATGCCACGGCCATATTGCCCGGATCGGATTACGTCAGGCGGACGATTAATGTGGGATTTACCCAGAAACTCAAAAGATTTACGATTTCCGGCAATGTCAATTATTCTAACGAAGTGCGTACGAATCCACCCAATATTGCTGAGCAGGACTTTAGTCCGGTGGTAATATATACCCTTGCGTCGACTTTGCCTTTAGATGTGCTCCGAGATAATTGTTGCGATGAAAATGGAGATGAAATCTCGTATTCCCGGTTCACGAATAGAACAAATCCGTATTTTGCCCTAAAACGGTTCGAGAATAATCGGCGCGATCGGATCTTTGGTAATGTTACCGCCAAGTTCGACTTTACCGATTGGCTGTTCGCCCAGGTGCGTATCGGACAGGATTACTATATACGTGATGTCGATTACAATCTGCCCACGGGTTCACAGCGTCAATCTTCCCCTCCCCCCGGTTTTGTTAACGGGCAATATATACAGGACCAGCGACGGTTCAGGGAAATCAACGCCGATTTTTTGATCAACGCTACCAAACAATTTGGAGAGTTCGGGGTGAATGTCAATGTGGGCGGAAACCAACTATACCGCCGATCGGATGTGAATACCATTTTAGGCGAGAACTTTTTTACGAGGGACTTATATACCATTGGCAATGCCAGTACCGTATCGCCCAACTATAGCCTTGCCGAAAACCAGGTGAATTCGCTGTATGCCGCGGCCGAACTTTCGTACGGGGGCTTTTTATACTTGAATGGTACCGCTAGAAACGATTGGTTTTCAACGCTTTCCCCGGCAAACAGAAGCATTCTTTACCCATCGGTTACCGGTAGTTTTGTCTTCAGCCAGGCGTTTAATTTGCCGAATTGGCTTTCGTTCGGTAAGATCAGGGTAGCTTATGCCCAGGTCGGTAGCGATACCGATGTGGCCCCCTATTCCGACAACCTTTTTTATAATATCAACCCGCTACAACTTTTGAATCAACCGGTCGGTGGTATCAGTTTGGCTACCATCCCCAATACCGATCTAAGGCCAATGCAGGTGACGGAAAGGGAGGTAGGTCTTGAATTGACCTTATTCAACAATTTGAGGTTCGAAGCCTCGTATTACCACAAGCTTTCCGCAGATCAAATCCTCAGTGCCCAGGTTTCTGACGCCTCTGGCTATACCAACCGCTTGATCAATGTAGGCGAGAGCGAAAATGAAGGTGTGGAAGTCTTGCTATCGGTTTCCCCGATACAAACGGAAGATTTTAGTTGGAACAGTTCTGCAAACGTATCCTATAACACCTCGAAAGTACTAAGTCTTGGTGAAAATGTCGATGATACGTTCATCACGGTAGGCCAAGCCGAATTTCATGGGGAGCTTAGACAGGTGGTTGGAAGGCCCATGGCCCAGCTTTATGGCTGGGGTTATCTGCGGGACGACCAAGGCAACCAGGTTTTTGATCCGAACAATGGATTGGCAATCAGGTCCGAGGAGCAAATCGAATTCGGGACTGCATTGCCTGTATGGGTCGGTGGCTTTACCAATAGTTTTAAGTACAAAAATCTTACGGCCTCTTTCTTAATCGATTATAAATTGGGTCATAAACTGATTTCCGGTACCCACATCAATGCCTATCGCCATGGTCTGGATAAGGCCACTTTGGTCGGTAGGGATGTCGGATTTGTAGTCGGTGAAGGGGTCAACCCCGATGGCAGCGTAAACACGGCCCAAGCCGCTATACAGCCCTTTTATCAGCAGATACGCAGTTTCTTGGGTTCCGAACAGTCCGTTTTCAATGCGGGATCATGGCAGTTGCGCCAGGTATCCATAGGCTATGATTTTACCAAGCATTTGAATCGTATCAAATTCATGAAAGGCCTTAAATTCGATATTGTGGCCAATAATGTGGCGGTGCTGAAAAAGTGGGTGCCGCATATCCATCCCGATCAGAACGGTATCATCGGGGATCAATTTGTAGGTCTTGAAGCAACGGGACTTCCCATTACAAGGGACATCGGTTTTAACGTGAATATTAAATTTTAAAACGAAGACTATGAAAAACATACAAAATTATATCGCAAGCACGTTTTTGGCATTGGTCTTGCTCGCCTCATGCGATGAGGGGTTCGATGAACTGAATACCGACCCGGTACGGCTTACCTCTATCGATCCTACGTATCAACTGAACAACGCGATCATACAAAGTGCCCCTGGTTACGGTGATAACCTGACGTATCAGGTTACGATCGTACGACAAATGATCACTCCTTTTCTTGGTGTGGGCTCCGGCGCGAATATCAATCAGGTGAACTCAGGATCAACCCTGTTCCTATGGAACGATGGGTATCGAAATACCGTAAAAAATCTTGTAGATGGTATTTCCTCCATTGCAGATGACCCGGAAAGGACGAATTTGTTGTCGATGCTACGTATCTGGCGCGCCCATGAATTCATAAAATTGACCGATACCTATGGCGACGTACCGTATTTTGAAGCGGGAAAAGGATTCTTGGAGCAGATTCCTTTTCCTGACTATACGCCTCAGGAGCAGATTTATGATGACCTGCTCAACGAGCTTGAAACATCCTCGGCCGCCCTTGATCCGACCAAGGATGCGGTAAACCAGGAAATCATGTATGCGGGGGCAGGGATCGGCGACAATATATCGGCATGGAAAAGATTGGGATATTCCTTGATGTTACGGGCCGCCATGCGACTCGTTAAAGTAAATCCCGCCAAGGCCCAGGAATTTGCCGCCAAGGCCATTGCAGGAGGTATTATGACCTCGAATGCCGATAATGCGGTGATGCGCCACGATGCCAGCTTTAGAAATGATTTGGGAACGAACCTGAATGGTGGCCAGGCCCCGTTTTTCTATCTGGACGAGGAGTTCGTAAACTTTCTGCAAGACAATGACGACCCTAGATTGGCTTCGATAGCCGTTAGATATATCGGGGCACTATCGGGCGGAGACCAGAACGAGGATAATGCCAATAGAGATCCGAGCCAACAGATCGGTATGCCGCAAGGTTTCGACAATACGAACATTGGGCCAGCGGCCGCGGCAGATGGAGTGGCAAGCCTGTTCGGTTACAGTCAGTTGGATAGATCAAGGCTTGGAAGTCCCGAAGCGCCCAATTTCTACGTTACCTATTCCCAGACCCTGTTGCTCCAGGCGGAAGCTATTGAAAGAGGATGGGCCACCGGCGATGCCAATGCTATCTACCAAGATGCGATCCGGGCGAATATGGAACAGTTCGCATCATGGCCAGGGGCTACTTCGATAGCCGAGGCTGATATAGATGCTTACCTGACAACACATTCCTTAACGTCAGGAATGGAACTCGAACAGATCAATAATCAGTACTGGGTGTCAACCTTTTTGAACGGTTCCGAAAGCTGGGCCAATTTTAGGAGAAGTGGTTTTCCCATTGTTGCACCAAACCCCTATCCGGGCAGTGAACTCCAGACCGAGGATTTTATCCGAAGACTTACCTATCCCGATTCCGAAAGGACGGTCAATTCGGCAAATTTGCAGGAAGCAGTAAGCAGACAAGGACCCGATAATCTTGAAACACGGATTTGGTGGGACGAATGAAATGAAAGATACATTTTCAATGAACCCGGCTTTGGAGTTTTATGACTTAAAGAAGGATCCCAAAACCTAGAGTTGTACAAGTCTATTGTATCGGAACGTTGAAACGAAGGATTACGATGAAAATCGCCCCAAATCGATATTCGCCTTTCGACGCAATATGTTGAAGGCCTTGGTCATATGGTATTCAATGGTCTTTTTCGATACGTCCAGGTTTTCCGCAATTTCGAGGTTGGTACGCCCCTCTTGCTTGCTCATTAAAAAGATTTTTTTGCATTTTGGCGGCAGGTTATGAATTTCACGTTGCACGAAAGAGAGTGATCTTTCTAAAAAAACATCGTCCCTCGGCGTAAATTGCTCCATTTCTTCGGCATAATTTTTTTCCAGGGCGGTGACCGACTTCCGTTTTCGGTATTGGTCGATAAATTCGTTGTGGACGGATCGGTATAGAAAGCTCTTGATCCTAAATTCTGTTTTTAGGTAATCACGCCGTTCCCAAGTACGGATAAATACATTTTGCACGATATCTTCCGCTTGATATTTGTCGTGTACCAAACTGTTCGCATAGTCACACAAACAGTGGTGATAGGTGTCGACCAAATAGGCATAGGCTTTTTCGTTCCCTTGCTTTAGCTGATTTATTAGGATGGTGTTGTCGCTAAATTCGGATACCATAGTTACGAAATATATAATATTTTGATTTGTGGGAATTAAATTTACTAAAAAAATCTTAAAAATATTAGGGTTGTACAAATTTACTCCGTAATACAGATAGATATCATTATATAAAGGGCTTCGTTATGTGGATAGTACTGAAAAATAATATTCCGAATAAATATCCTCTCAAGAGAAGGATGCAAACCGGTTTTCAATTCTAGACCAAGAATCGATGACCCTACACGATATATAATGAGCGAGTACGATTCCGAAAAGGCGAAGGATAGGTTGTTGAACAGGATTCGGCGCGACAAACGAAACATCCGTAAAAATCATGTCCGTAAGGTATTTCGATACGCTGCTGTTGTATTTCTATTTTTGGGTTTGGGATACGGGTACTATAATATAACGGTCCAAGAGAAGGGCGTTGATCGGATAGGTAGCTATAAAAATGCGATTGCGCTAAAGCTGTCCGACGGTACGTTAAAGTTCATTTCGGAAGAAAAAAGTACTTCGATAGTTAATAAAAGCGGCTATCGGATAGGCCTTCAAAAAGGCAATCAACTGATATACCATAGGGCTTCGACGACCAAAGATTTGGCTTACAACACGCTTAGCGATCCCTATGGAAAACAATTTATTCTGGTATTGGCCGATGGCACCAAAGCCCATCTCAATTCGGGAACATCCCTAAAATACCCCGTGCAATTCAAATACGGGAAAAATCGGGAGGTCTTTTTGCAGGGAGAAGGATATTTTGATGTGGCGAAAGATCCGGCGCATCCTTTTGTAATAAACACCGATGCTTTGAATATTAAGGTTCTGGGCACAAAGTTCAATGTATCGGCTTATCCCGATGATGAAAAGATCAACACAGTCTTGGTCGAAGGCTCGGTAGGTCTCTTTGAAAATGACGAACAGTTAAATGTTTCAGATCATCGCCTATTGGAGCCCGGCCAGATGGCAAGCTGGCAAAAACAAGGGAAGAAAATAACAATTGAGGAAACCGATACCGAGATATACACGGGTTGGATGGATGGAAAAATTATTTTCAACCATATGCCGTTCAGGGATATCCTTAAGAAATTGGAAAGAAATTATAACGTATCCATATCAAATGATTACAAAGAACTAGAAAAAATACTATTTACCGCCAGCTTCGATACCGAGACGATCGGACAAGTGCTACTGGCGTTCAGCAGAAATTATCCGATGCGGTATACCATTGAAGAAAATACAATCCATATCGAAAAACCTTAAAATTTTAGGCCTATGAAATAATAACAACACAAAAAAATCTGGAAATGCTACAGTCTTTTCCGATCGGTTTTAAAGTGATTTAAACTAGCGTTAACCATCTAAATTTACACAAAGATATGAAAAACCCAATCAAGAAGATAGGGGGCTATGCCATCTATCCATTGAAGTTCCATCTCAAAATGAAACTCACGCTCTGTCTCTTTACTATTTTATTTTACCAGGCGCAGGGCAACATAAATTCCGCGGATACCAAAATCACCTTACAGCTGCAAAATGTTTCCGTTGAAAAGGTACTGAAGGAAATCGAATCCAAGACCGAATTTAAGATCATGTACAATGATGATCAGCTGGATTACAAAAGACAAGTTACTGTAAATTACATAGACGAACTGGTGACCGATGTTATGGCCGACCTCTTTTCCGGTACTCCGGTGAAATTCGAGTTCATGGGCACTCAGATCATTTTGACCCGATCTGCAAATATAAACCAAAAGGAAAACGCCCTAACAAAGGCCGTCCCGGTGCAACAGGAAATTTCAGGTAAGGTCACAGATGCCAACGGGGCACCTATTCCCGGAGTCTCGGTCGTTGAAAAAAGCACCACGAACGGAACCGCCTCTGATTTCAATGGCAATTATATGATCAACGTAGGTGCGAACGCCGTTTTGGTTTTCAGTTCCCTTGGATTTGCTTCAAAAGAAATTCCGGTAGGCCAGGCAACGACGGTCAATGTTACACTTGAAGAAGATTCTCAAGCTCTGGACGAAGTTGTGGTCACGGCCTTGGGCATCAAGCAAGAAACCCGAAGATTGGGATATTCCGTGGCCAAAGTGGATGCGGAAGAAGTGAATGTCAACCGATCCTCGAACTTTATGAACAGTCTACAGGGAAAGGTCGCCGGGGTCAATGTTTCCGCGTTGGGTACAGGACCGGGAGGCTCATCGAAAGTTCGGATCCGTGGACAGTCTTCCATCTCCGGTACCAATAATCCCTTGATCGTGGTAAATGGGGTGCCCATCGACAATACCAGTTTCGGCACGAACATCGGCAGTAGCGGAAGCAGTGGCGAGTTAGGTACCAGTAGCGGAGGGGTAACCTCCGATGGCGGTGACGGGTTTTCAAGTATCAATCCCGACGATATAGAAAGCATGACCGTGCTGAAAGGAGCGACCGGAGCAGCCTTGTACGGCTCACGGGCCAAGGACGGGGTCATCATGATTACTACCAAGACCCGTGGTAGCGGACAAGGGATCGGAGTGGCCTATACTATTAGTGTTGCCGATCAAAACCCGTTAGATTTCACCGACTATCAGTATGAGTATGGCCAAGGGGAAAATGGGGTGAGGCCCACTTCGGCGAATCCTACTTCCGGTCAATGGTCTTTTGGCGAAAGGTTCCAGCCTGGAATGACGCAAGTTTTGTACGATGGATTGGTATTGCCCTATGAACCCGTATATGATAGGATCAAAAAATTCTACAGACATGGATTGGATATTACCAACTCCATTTCACTGTCCGGCGGGGGAGAAAAAGGTGGTTTCAACCTATCTATGTCCAATCTCGACAGCAAGGGGATAACCCCGAACAATGAGTTCAAGCGGATTACCGCTAGCCTTGGGGCTACCTATAATCTATCGGAAAAGCTATCATTTACTACGAATATCAATTATTCCAACGAAAACAACACCAATCCACCGAACGTTGGCCAACAGGACAATACGATTCCCGTATCCCTCTTTAATGTGGCCAATTCAATGCCTTTGGACGTTTGGAGGGAAAATGCCTTTGATGCGGAAGGCAATGAAATCGTATATTCCCGATTCCGGAACAGGACCAACCCCTATTTCGTGCTGGCCAAGCAGTTCAACAATATTTCAAGGGACCGTGTGTTCGGAAACGCATCCCTCAACTACAAGTTCTTTCCGTGGTTATTCGGGCAGGTAAGGGCGGGCCAGGATTACTGGTCCAGGGACCAGGACTATAACGGATTTCCAACAGGTCAAGCTTCCAGACCGCCCGCTCCCGAAGGATTCGTAAATGGAACCTACACTCAGGAAGTACGTAGTTTTCGGGAAACGAATGTCGATTTTCTACTGTCGGCCTCAAAGGATTTTGGAGAGGATTTCGGATTCGGTCTGACCGTTGGCGGAAACAAAATGAAGCGGGTTTCGAAATTGAATCGTGTGAACGTAACGGACTTTATTATTAGGGATTTGTACACGGTGCAGAACGGAAGGGTTAAAGATCCCATTTACAATTTCTCCGAAAGAGGGGTAAATTCGTTGTACGGCACTTTAGATCTATCTTTTAAGGAGACCCTATATTTGAACGGAACGCTTAGAAACGATTGGTTCACTACGTTGTCAGCTGCAAACCGAAGCATACTCTATCCTTCGGTATCCGCAAGTTATGTATTCTCCAATAATTTGAGCGATTCAAGTTGGTTGACCTTCGGCAAATTGCGTGCTGCTTATGCGGAAGTAGGAAGCGATACCGACGTGCCTCCCTATTCCGATGTGTTGTTCTATAGTATCAACGCCAACCTGTTCGCGAATTCCGACGGGCAGTTACAGCCCGTTGCAGGGGCGAACACCAATACCTTGCCCAACCCCAATCTTAAGCCTGCCCGTGTTACCGAGGCAGAGATAGGTTTAGACCTTCGGATGTTCGATTCCCGCGTTAATCTTGATTTAAGCGTGTATCGCAAGACTACATTAGATCAAATCATTCCCGCCCAGATCTCGAATACTTCCGGATTTATAAGTACGCTTATCAATAGTGGGGAAAGTCGAAGCGATGGGGTAGAGGCTCTTTTGACCTTGGTGCCGGTCCGTACCGAAGATTTTCGTTGGGACCTTGTTCTGAACGCGTCCTATAACAAAACAAAGGTTATAAGCCTTCTAACTGACGTGCCCGGCGAAAGTATCGTGGTCGGCACCCATGCCTTTAACGGCTTCTTGTATCAGGTCGTTGGCGAAGAAATCGGGCAATTGGCCGGTTTTGGATACAAGTTCGACGATCAGGGACGCCAGATTTTCGCCGATGACGGAAGACCGCAACGTTCCGACGATATCGTATTTTTTGGCAGTGCCCTGCCGCGTTGGATCGGAGGTATCACCAATACCTTCCGCTATAAGAATTTCAACGCCTCTTTCTTGGTCGATTTTAAACTGGGCGGCAAAATGATTTCCGGAACCAACTTCAACGCCACCCGTCACGGACTTCACAAACAGACCCTGCCCGGTCGGGATACCGGGGTAGTTGGGGTTGGGGTCAACGCAGCCGGCGAGGTCAACCAAGTGGCCACGGAATCACAGACCTATTGGGAAGTAATACGGTCCCAACAGCTCATAGAACCCATAGTTTACGATAGCGGTTTTTGGAAATTTCGACAACTGACCCTCGGATATGACTTTGGAGGGTTGCTCTCCGAAAATGCAATGGTAAAGGGCGTAAACCTAAGTTTGTTCGCCAACAATTTGTTTATCATTAAAAAATGGGTGCCGAATATCGATCCCGATTCCTTCGGATATAGTTCGGATAACGTATCCGGACTGGAGTCTACCGGTGTCCCGACCACCCGTAGTATCGGGTTTAATCTAAACTGCAAATTTTAAATAAAAAAACTCATGAAAAATTGTATCTTAAAATATATAGTTTTTGCTGGTATGTTGATTACTTTTTCCTGTGACAAAAATTTTGAGGAGATCAATACCAACGATGTCGATCCGACAAGTGCAAGTGTAGATCCGGTTTTCCTCTTGAACAATGCCATAATAAACACCTCAAATTCGGGTACCCAACTCAACTTTGATCTGGGTATCGTACAACAGGTCATTTCTCCCAATTCGGGGGTTCTTACCGGGGCCAATTACAATCAGGAAAATCGTGAATTTTCTCAGGGACATTGGACCAAGTTGTACGAGAATGTGATAAAGAATACTGGGGATATTACCGCACAACTATTGGCCGAAGACGCCCCTAATCGCCCGAATCTCCTGAACATGACCCGGTTGGTAGAGGCTCTGGCTTTTATGATCCTTACGGACGAGCATGGCGATGTACCCTATTTCGAAGCCGGCAAGGGCGTATCAGATCAAATAGTGTTGCCTGCCTACACCCCACAAGAGGAGATTTACAAAGACCTAATCAATGTGGTGAAGAACGCGACTGCTGCCTTGAGCAACGCCGCACCCCCCGAAAATGGGGAAGTGATGTATTCAGGGGATATCGATAAATGGAAACGGTTTGGCAATTCGCTGTTGTTGCGAATGGGTATGCGGCTCACAGAGGTGGATCTGGCATTGGCCGAGCAAAC